>JAISPI010000050.1 GCA_031275075.1 Burkholderiales bacterium
GAAAATCAGAAAAGCCGGGACGATAAAAAATCTTGTTTTCGCAGGGGCTTTGGCACTCTTGGGCGCGTGGTACAGCACCGCCGCATGGGCTGCCATCACTTTCCATACTGCGGACACCAACAATACGACGATTTCCACCGTCGGCCTTAGCACAGCCAACTTGGGTGTTACTGCTCTTTCGAACCCATCGACGTTGACGACAGGGGCGAATAATTTTCGATATGCAGCCATTCAATTTTCGGTGACAACGAGCGGCACTTATAATTTCGGGATGACGACTGCGTCAAGCGATACGGTCATGATTCTCTATCAAGGGATCTATGATCCAGCCAACCCTGGCACGGGCGCATTGGTGGGCAACGACGATACGCCGGCAGCCACCCACCGAACGGTGCTCGGAGATCCGACGGCTGTGATCTCATGCGGCGGCGGCGGTTTATGTCCTTGGATTAATTTTAATGTTACCGCCGGGTTTACCTATACGCTGTGGGTTTCAGGTTTTAGTGTACCTAACAGCAATGCTCTCGCTCTGCCATTTCAGTTCTACTCAGATGCTCCGGTGATTTTTGGTGTATATACCGGCAAGTCTCCCATCGATTTGATGGAGCCTTTCTATCTGGCCAGCGAACTTGATGTCACCGTTGATCCGATATTCGTC
Source organism: Burkholderiales bacterium (assembly GCA_031275075.1). Classification (GTDB taxonomy): domain Bacteria; phylum Pseudomonadota; class Gammaproteobacteria; order Burkholderiales; family Casimicrobiaceae; genus UBA931. The sequence continues at coordinate 659 of JAISPI010000050.1, forward strand.
GGCGGCACATTGAGAATGAATGAGATCGGACAAACGTATGCGCAAGATTTCACGCTTGCCAACCTTGCCAGCAGCACCATTGATCAGAACGGCAACCATTCGGTTTTCAGCGGAGAGTTCACTGATGCGGTTGCCGGCACTCCTGGCTACATCACTATTGCGGGCACTTCCGGGTCGGTAACCTTTTCTGGAACTAACAATACTTACACCGGCACGACGACTGTCAGTACCGGCCCGTTGCGCGCTGGCGCTGTGAATACGCTTAGTCCGTCCTCTAACATGGTTGTGGCGACCAACGGCAGGCTCGAGCTTAACGGTTATAGCCAGGCCGTGGCGGGACTGACCCATAGTGGCTTTATCAGTCTGAGCGGCAGTGGTGTGGTTGGCACAGAGCTGAGCACGACCAACTACATTGGCGGCGGCATCCTTGCCATGAACACCACCCTTGGCGTTGATGGTTCACCATCGGATGTTTTGGTGATCGATAGCGGCACGGCAACGGGGACGACGACGCTACGCATCACCAATGTCGGCGGCTCCGGCGCACAGACGACGGGCGATGGCATTCTCGTCGTGGAAGCCATCAATGGAGCCACAACCAGTTCGGGCGCATTTGTCCTGGAAACATCACCGCTGATCGTTGGCAACTATCGATACCAGTTGTACCAAGGCGGTCTTGGAGGCAGCAATCCGAACAATTGGTACTTGCGCGGCACTTTGATTTCGCCGACCAATCTTGCTGTCTCTGTTCCCGCGTTGAACCCAGCGGCTTTGGTATTGTTGGCGTTCGCGTTAGCAGGACTGGCGCTTCAACGGAGACGTCGCGGCGCATAAGAGTGACGTTTGCAAAACGCGACTTGTCTGCGTATTTTATTTCCCTCTCCCGCAACGCGGGAGAGGGATTTTAATTTCTAACACCTTATTCCCTGCTCCTGATAAACGCTTTGCCAGATCTGAATTCGGCCAAGTTGCGGAATCGCTTGCCGAAGAAGCGGCAATGATGTCTGTACCCGCTGAAGCAAGTCGGCGCCGGTTTCATCAGCATCGTCTGCGCGAATGAAAATATCGAGATCGACGGAACGGTCAAGGTAATGGATCAGAACCGGGGGATGTGTCTGAGAAAAGAAATCGCCGAAGAGGGAATGCAGTTGGGCGAGAATTTCATCGCGTGGAGGAAGGCTGGTCAATGGCTCCCCATGCTTGTCATCTTCGGGGTCGATATGCACCAGCACGTCAAGCGCACGATGTGAAGCGAGGACACGGCGGCGGGCGTTGGCGGCAATGTAATGTCCCTCAGAAACGCTCAACCAGCCATCGACCTGTACATGTGCGTCGATCAATACATCGTCGCCCATGTACCGCGTTCTCAGATCGTGAACATCCTTGACGCCGGGGGTGGCGGTAAAGGTGGCGCGAACGGCTTCGGTTTCGGCGGGCGTCAGGCCGCGGTCGGTCAGTCGCGCCATGGCATCCCAAGTGAACTTGCCGCCAGTGCGGCAGATCATGAAGCCGACGATGGCCGCGGCGAGCGGGTCGAGAAAGGTGTAGCCCATCAAATTGCCGCAGATACCAATGGCGACGACCAGCGAACTGGCCGCATCGGCGCGAGCGTGCCAAGCGTTGGCGACGAGCATCGAGGAATTGACGCGCTTGGCGACAGCCAGCATGTAGCGGAACAGGCATTCTTTTGAAACAAGTGTGAGCAAGGCCGTCCACAGCGCGATAACGTGAACCTGGGGAATCGACGCCGGATCGATGAATTTGCGGGCAGCAGCCCATAGCATGCCGCAGCCGACGATGACCAACAGGAACCCGATCGCGAGCGAGGCAGCATTTTCGAAGCGGGCATGGCCGTAAGGATGGTTTTCGTCGGCGCTGGCACGGCTGATCCGGTTGGCACCGAGAACGATGAAATCGGCAAACAAATCGGAGAGCGTGTGAAGGCCGTCGGCGATCAACGCTTGCGAATGCGCAAAAAAGCCGACGACAATCTGGGCGGTGGACAGAAAGAAGTTGACCACGACGCTGACCCACACACTACGTGTTGCGGCTTTGTGGCGGTCTGTCAACGGGACACGGTCGGTCGTCGGGTTCGTTGAATGGGGATCGGGCAGGGGTTCCATGGGCAGCATCATAACGCAAATCGGCATCATGGCTTCGGGTCAGCTCGGCGAAAATGAGCGCACGGTTCTTGCCAATGGGAAATGTTAAAATCTGCCGGTGCCAAGACGAAAGCATTGGCGAAACAGGAGAGCGTGTTGAAAGCATTGAGCAATGCCCCATTGATTATCGCGACACGGGAATCGGCGCTGGCTTTGTGGCAGGCGCATCATATTCGCGATCGTTTACAGGCGCTGTATCCGGAAACCCGTGTGACATTACTGGGAATGACAACGCAGGGAGATCAAATTCTCGACCAGTCGCTGGCGGCGATTGGCGGCAAAGGGTTGTTCATCAAGGAGCTGGAAGTGGCGATGGAAGAAGGACGCGCCGATCTCGCCGTGCATTCGTTGAAGGATGTGCCGATGGACATGCCTCCCGGTTTTACGTTGGCGGCGGTAGCGAAACGCGAGGATCCGCGCGATGCATTGGTGTCGTCGCGCTACACGGCGTTGGCGCAATTGCCGAAGGGCGCGGTCGTAGGGACCTCCAGCTTGCGCCGTGAAGCGCAGTTGCGTGAACGTTATCCGCATCTCACCGTGCAACCGCTGCGAGGCAACGTCAATACGCGATTGCGCAAGCTCGACGAAGGGCAATACGATGCGATCATTTTGGCGGCGGCAGGCTTGATCCGCTTGGGGTTTGGCGCGCGGATTGCGGCGTTTCTCGATGTTGAAGACAGTCTGCCGGCGGTTGGACAAGGCGCACTCGGGCTGGAATGCCGCACGGATCGCAGCGAGGTGATTGCTGCACTGGCGCCGTTAATTGACACTGAAACCCTGCTCGCTGTCAGTGCGGAGCGGGCGTTTTCACGGGCGCTTGGCGGCAGTTGTCAGACGCCGCTGGCCGCGCATGCCGTATTTGACAATGATGGCGATCAGAACGGCGCGCTGTGGTTGCGGGCATTGTTGGCGGATCGTGAGGGGCGGGAAGTGATGCGCGGTGAACGCCGTGCCGACGTGACATCATCGTTTGACGCTGAGGCGCTGGGGTTGGCGCTGGCCGACGAATTCATGACGCGCGGCGCACAGCGCCTGTTGCCGACGTGAACGAAAATAGTTTTGTGTTGAAAAATGTAGGCGTGTTGGTGACGCGCCCGCTCAAGCAGGCGCATGCTTTTGCGCGACAGTTGGAGCAATACGGCGCGATTCCGGTGGTGTTGCCGACCATCGAAATTGCACCACCACCGGATATGCAACCGCTGCTTGAGGCACGTGCGCAGCTTGGAACTTACGACTTTGCAATGTTTGTTTCAGCCAATGCGGTCGAACAAGCATTGGCCACATTAACGCATTGGCCGGAAAGCGTCACAGCGCTGGCGCCGGGCAAAGGGACGGCAGAAGCGTTACGCCAAGCGGGAGTCCCTGAGCAGGCCGTTCTGATGCCGGCATCGCGTTTTGACAGCGAAGGATTGCTCGAATTGCCGGGGTTGCGGCAGATGCAGGGAAGGCGGGTGTTGATTTTTCGCGGCGAACGTGGCCGCGAACTGCTGGGCGATACGTTAACGGCGCGTGGCGCTGACGTGACGCGGGTGACGTGTTACCGACGGATTTGTCCGGCGGGTGAGGTGATAAATGCGGCGGAATTTTTGTGGCCGCTGTTGCGGCAAAACCGTTTGCAGGCAATCACGCTGACGGCCAGCGAAGCGCTGGACAATCTCGAAACGATAGCGGGCGAGGCGTTGTGTCAGGCGTTGAAGGCGTTGCCGGTGTTTGCCACGCATCCGCGCATTGCGGCGCACGCACAGGCGCGTGGCTGGAAGGCGGTCGATACCAGCGGCGGCGATAGCGGCAGCGGCGATGAAGGGCTGATCTGTGGCATGATCTCTTTTTTGCGCGACTCTCCGAATCTACGAAAAGCATGAGCACCAACGAATTTTCTCCCAATGAACTTCCGCCGCCGGTTGAAGCCGTGAACGCGGAAAAACTGTTGCCGCCCGTTACGCGGCAAGACCGTGGCGGACTCACGTTCCTCTGGATCGCCGTGCTGGTGTTGGCGGTGGCGCTGATGTGGATGTGGCGGGACGGCAAGAAGAGCGACAGCGAGTGGCAAAACAACACGGTACAACAGTTGGGTGCGCTGGAAGAAGCTCGGAACGAGCAGGCCGCGCGTGAAAGGCAATACGAAAACCGCCTGCAACTCGTTCAGGAAAAAATCACGGCGCTGGAATTGCGCCTTAATGAATTGCACGCAAGCCGGCAAGCCGTGGAAAAGTTGTATCGGCAATTGCTGCCGTTGCGCGATGACGTGACGGTGCGCGAAGTCGAATACCGCGTTCACTTTGCAGCGCAGCAATTGGCGATGAGCGGTAACGTGCCGGTGGCGTTGGCGGCATTGCAGGACGCCGACGCTGAGCTCGCGGCACTTAACCGTGCCGATTTGGCGACGGTAAAAGCCACACTGGCACAAACTATCGAAACATTGCAGCGGATGCCCGTGTTTGACATACGCAGCTTTTTGACGCGATTCGATCAAGCGCTGACCTTGGTTGATCAAATGGCGCCGCAGGAAGTGCCCGTGGCGATGTCGCCGGCGAAGATCGCCGTCGATGAAACAGCGCCTTGGTGGAGACGTTGGTGGGCGGAGACGAAAGAAACCGTGTTGTCGATGGTTCGGTTACGAATTGGCGAAGAAGTTGGCGGAGGCAATGCTTCAAGGGCGCATGTGGCAGATACGGCGCTCGACCGGCAGGAGTTGCGTTTGCGTTTGTTGTCGTTGCGTTTAATGGTGTTGTCGCGGCAGCCGATCGCCGGTGTCGAGGCGACGACGGTACAAACCTGGCTTTCGCAGCATTTCGTCGAAAACGATCCGGCGGTGCGAACACTGCAGTCGCTGCTCGAAGAGTTGGCTTCATCGCCGGTGTCGGCTCCCCTACCGGAAGTGTCGCCGGTGCTGGATGCGTTGCGCCTCTGGCGTTCTGCGCAACCCACTGCCGAGATGAGTGCCGAAGGTTTGTGAGCAGAGAGTGATCATGAAAGGGCTTTCCCGTGTTTTGGTCATTGCGGCGCTGGCGGTGGCTGTGGGCATTTTCGCGCGCGCCAATTCAGGCTATGTGCAGATGGCGATGCCGCAAATGTTCAGCCTCGAAACGAGCATGAATTTTTTTATCATCATTTTGTTTATAGTGTTTGTTATTTTCTATATGCTGCTGCGCGGCGCGCTCGCGCTGTGGCATTTTTCGCATCATCAGCGGCAGCGGAGTTTGCAAAAGCGGCAGACGCGATTGTTGCAAAAACAAAACGAAGCGTTACTGGCGCTATGGCGTGAAGACCCGAATACCGCGCAAAAAGCGATGACCGGACTGACCGAGGCTCCCGACGCGAGTGGTGTGTCGGTGCTTCTTGCTGCGCAAGCGGCGTTGCGATCAAAAGACGACAAAACCGTAAAACGTTTGCTGCAGCATCCATCGCTGAGCGAAGCCAAGTACGAAGTGCCGCGAACATTGATTGAAGCGGAATGGTTGTTGTGGCAACAACGAGCGGCGGATGCTCTGCCGTTGTGGAGCGAATTGCGAAGCAAAACGGGAT
>JAISPI010000070.1 GCA_031275075.1 Burkholderiales bacterium
CCCGCCTGCAGGAAGTCCCGACCAAACGCCTGTTCGTAATTTTAAGAGGATAGTTTTATGGCAACCGGGACCGTTAAATGGTTCAACGACGCAAAAGGCTTCGGCTTCATCACACCCGATGACGGCGGAGAAGACCTGTTCGCGCACTTTTCGGCCATCAATATGCAAGGCTTCAAGACGCTCAAAGAAGGTCAGCGCGTCAGCTTTGAAGTCACGCAAGGACCGAAAGGTAAACAAGCATCAAATATTCAAGCTGCTCCCTGATCGTTTTTCCGTTCAGGATGTATTGAGTTCTCGACTCAAATATTTGAAATTCTAGCCCGCTTCGGCGGGCTTTTTCTTTTCAGGTTTCAGGAATCAGATGACGAGGAACGGCGTCATTGCGAGGGCGATAGCCTAAAGCAATCCAGATTTTGTGCATTGGTACGATACTGGATTGCTTCGTCACTTCGTTTCTCGCAATGACGGTCACTTTTCATTCTGATCCCTGATTCCTTCTTCCTCGCGCCGGTTGAAATCCCGTAACCGGAATCCCAAACACCACAGCACGGCAAAATAGGCCACGCCACCGCCCGATATCACCATCAGCAAGCGCGTTACTTTCTGCCACAGCGACGCATGCAGCCACAGTTCTGCATTGTCCGCCAGAAAATACAGCGCAATGCCGAAAACCACGAGTGCCGCCGCGATCTTGCCGAGAAAACCCCACCAGCCCCCATGTGGCGTGTACGCGCCTTTTTTGCGCAACATATGAAACAACAGACCTGCGTTACAACACGCGCCAATGCTGGTCGCCAGCGTCAGTCCGGCGTGGCCGATGTGAAACATCAGCGAAACCGCGATGATTTGTGTCACGACGATTGAGCCAATGGCAATACGCACAGGCGTTTTCATGTCCTGACGCGCGTAAAAACCGGGCGCCAGAATTTTGATCAAAATCAGCGCCGGCAAACCGACGCTATAACCCAACAATGCTGCCCGCGTCTGCCACACATCCTGTACCGAAAACTGACCATATTGGTACAACGTCGAAATCAGCGGCACCGCCAGCAGGCATAACGCCAACGCCGCTGGCAACGCCAGCAACAACGCCAGCCGCAATCCCCAATCAAGCAACGCCGAATAACGCTGCGAATCGGCATCGCTGTGATAACGTGCCAGCGACGGTAACAGCACCGTCCCCAGCGCCACGCCGAGCAACGCGCTGGGAAACTCCATCAACCGATCCGCGTAAGTGATCCACGAAATACGCCCATCGCCCAGCCATGCCGCAAGCTGCGTATGAATCAAAATCGAAATCTGCGCCGCCGACACGCCAAGAATCGCCGGCACCATCATTTTCAGAATGCGATACACGCCCACATCTTTGAAATCAAGGCTTGGCCGCACCAACATTCCGAGTTTAAACAAAGGGTAGAGTTGCAACACCAGTTGCGCCAACCCACCGAATGCCACCCCCCAAGCCAGCGCCAACACCGGAGGATCGACATGGGGCGACAAAAAAACCGCCGCGCCGATGATCGACAGATTGAGCAGCACCGGCGTCACCGCCGGAATCGCAAAACGGCGGTACACATTCAACACCGCGCCAGCCAACGACACCAACGACACAAAGAAAATATAAGGGAATACGACACGAATCAGCGTCGCAGTCAATTCGACCTTGCCCGGCGTCTTGGCAAAACCGCCGGCCAGCACATAAACGAGCCACGGCGCTGCCAGCACACCGATCACCGACACCCCAAGCAACACCAGCATCAGTAAACCGCTTGTTTTGCTCACCAGTTCCCGCGTTGCTTCAAGACCGCGCTGCCGCTGGTATTCCGCCAACACCGGCACAAACGCCTGGCTGAACGCGCCTTCGGCAAACAGCCGCCGCAACAGATTGGGCAACCGGAAGGCCGCCTCGAACGCATCGACCTGCGCCCCGGCGCCGAACAACACCGCTTTCAGGGTTTCGCGGGCAAGTCCCGTCACACGCGATAAAAACGTCATCGCGCTGATGGTCGTCATCGCCTTAAGCAAATTCAATTGACATTTCCTGATAACGCACTGCCGCAAGGATAACGTGCCATTGCACTTTCGTGGCGTCTATCGCGCTTTTGTGACACGACATCGCCTTTTTTTCAGAATTGGCCCGCTGGTTGCCAGATTTTCGGCCAGACTCCCGAATGGCATAACCCCTTTCCCGTTATCCGGGGCTTTACCGAAGTTGTCCAGACACGACTTTTCAGGTATTATTAACAGTTACCGAAAATTTTTATTTAGCTACAGGAAACCAACCCATGGCAAACACGGCGCAAGCTCGGAAACGTGCCCGGCAGGCAGAAGCCACCAATCAACACAATGCCAGCCTGAAATCGGCATTGCGTACGGCAGTGAAGAAAGTCAAGAAAGCCGTCGTCGCCGGCGATAAAACGGCTGCGATGAAACAATATCAGGAATCGCAGGCAGTCATTGACCGCATCGCCGACAAGAAAGTGGTGCACAAGAATCTTGCTTCGCGCACCAAGTCGCGCCTGTCGCAAGCGATCAAAGGCATGGCGGCAGCGTAATTCTCGCGGCTTCTCCATCCTCAAAAAGCGCCTTCAGGGCGCTTTTTGCGTTTTTCTTTCTAGAACCTATCTCAAAATCGTTTGCACAGTGTAGCGGTAGCGCAAATTTACGAGCAGGAGCTATAAACGCGCATCCAACTTCTGCGTCATTGCGAGGCGTGAAGCGACGAAGCAATCCAGAGAACTATGCGGAACTGGATTGCGTCGCTATGCTCGCAATGACGGTGGGGGGATGGTTTTCGCTCCTTACGGCGGGGAGATCATTTTGAGATAGGTTCCGGTTAGGAGTAGGATTCTGAAATCTTAAAGGCCGCCAGATTCAAACATGATGCTGTTTTTCACCGTCGCCTTGGTTCACCTTGTCGCTCTGATGAGTCCGGGACCCGACTTCTTCTTCGTTTCACAAACAGCCTTGCGTCAGACGCGGCACAACGCGCTTTGCGGCGTGTTGGGCATTGTATTGGGGATCGCTATCTGGGCGGCGATTGCGCTTCTCGGTCTTCACCTGTTGCTGCAACAAATGGCCTGGCTGCACAAAGGCATTACCGTCGTTGGCGGTTTTTATCTGTGTTGGTTGGGCTGGTCGATGCTGCGCCCGACCCTGAAACGCACACCAACACAATCGCCAGAAACCGCCGTCAGCCAAGAAGCAGTTTCCAGCACGCCTCTCGTTTCTTCCGGAAATCTCAAAACATTTTCACGCGGCTTGTTCGTCAACCTGTCCAACCCAAAAGCACTGGTGTATTTCGGCAGTGTTTTCTCATTGTTCGTCGGCTCTGGCGTCGATTCCGGCGCGCGTTGGGGCATCTTCCTGCTGGTCGTCGCCGAATCGCTGCTGTGGTTCGGCTTCGTCGCGACGGTTTTCGCCATGCCTCCGATGCGCCGCTTCTATCAACGTTCCATGATCTGGATCGACCGAATCGCCGGTTGTTTGTTCATCGGCTTCGGGTTGCGGCTTATTTTTTCAAGGCCATGATAAAGGGGAGCTTGGGAATAAGCGTAAAGCCAACTATTCTTGGAATTGATTTTAACGAGCGTAGCCACCAACGGATACTTTCAGAAGACTTTCCCAGATTCATTGAAGATTATGACTATCCTGAAAAAGAGGAAGATGTAAGTCAAGAATACGATTTCTTTACCCGAAACAGTCAGTTTAGCTGGCTGGATGCGAGAGCCGCTTTCGTGCTGATGCGCAAGTGGAATCCTGCCCGGGTGATTGAGGTGGGATCCGGCTTTTCTTCTCTGTTGATGGCGGACGTTAATCGTCGCTTCTTGGGTGAGAAGTGCCAACTGACATGCATTGAACCTTGTCCACGGTCGTTCTTGAAACAAGGCGTACCTGGCATTTCGAAGCTCATCGAAGAAAAGGTGCAGCATGTGCCTTTAGAAATCTTTGAAGTACTGGAAAGCGGGGATATTCTATTTATCGATTCTTCTCATGTCTCTAAAACAGGGAGTGATGTCAATCATTTGTATTTCGAGGTCTTGCCGCGCCTGAAACCCGGCGTGAAAGTACACATCCACGACATTTTTTTACCGAACGAGTATTTGAAGGATTGGGTGTTAAAAGAGCATAGTAGCTGGAATGAGCAATACCTTTTACGCGCATTACTCATGTATTCCTCAGCGTTTCACGTTGTCTTCGGGTGCTCCTACGCTTTCGCGTTAATGCCCGACAAAGTCAAGACTGCGCTTTCTCTTTCGAAGGGGCACGCCTTTGGTGACGGAAGTTTTTGGATCGAAAAAGTTTGACTCAGTCGGGCAATGCTGAAAGCTTTTAGCTTTCAATACACGCCTTCCCGCCAACGGTAAACCATCGAAGCGCCATCGCAGCGCGTTTTGCAACCGCCACAACCGCCACCACATGAGACGCCGGTATCGACTTCAGCACATCCTTTGCGCACCCAATGTTCAAGCATGCTCTGCATCGCGCTCTCAGGAATGTCGAAATGCCGCGCCACATCAGACAAACTGGCAGCGTGTTTTTCTTTCAGGTAGTCGCGCAATTTCATCAACATCATTTCAGCAACACCCCTTGCTGCAATGACTTCGAACCGGTAACGACGCCACTTCACCG
>JAISPI010000098.1 GCA_031275075.1 Burkholderiales bacterium
AACAACGTGCTTTTCGTCCGGCAAAAGGCTATGATATGCAATCGTCGGACTTCTCAAGGAGGCGGTCTTGAACTTGGAAAAAGTGATTTTTGGTTTTTTTGTCATTCTCGCCTGTACGCTGAACTTCGGTTTCTTTGTTGGCGAGATTGACGTGATCCACGCGCACAATGCGACCGAATTGTTTGCGGCTTTAATCGTCAATATCGTGGTCGTGATATTGAAGATTGGTGATCGCACGCAGATTGGCGCGTTGCAAATGGCGACCAGTCTGGCGGCAACGCTGCAACTGGTTCTTTCGAGCTTGGTGTGGTTGTGGCAGGTGCAGATCAGCGGGCAGGCGATGGATGCGCCAACGATGTCAACCATCGTGTCGCTGGCGGGAGGAGCGTTGCTGGCCAACATCATCTCAGTCATTCTGCTGATCGGCGAATCCTTGCGGCAAACCCGTTGATTGAAAAAAGCCATGGGAAAAACTGCAAAAAAAGCGTGGTAAAACGCCGTCGTTTTTATGGGTGAGCCGCTCTTTCTCGTTTTGCGCCGCTTGCGGCGGCCGTTGCTCGCCGTTATCGGCGCGATTGCCATTTCGGTGTTGGGGTTGGCAAACATTCCCGGCATCGACGCAGACGGCAATCCGGCAACGCTCGGTTATTTCCACGCGTTCTACATCATGAGCTATACCGCCACGACCATCGGTTTTGGTGAAATACCCTATTCGTTTTCCGCTGCGCAACGCCTCTGGATCATTTTTTCGATTTACATCTCTGTGATTTCTTGGGCGTATGCGTTGGGTGTGGTTTTTCACATGACGCGTGACCAAGCCTTTCGGATGGCGTTAGCGCGCAGCCATTTTGCGGGGCGGGTACGACGGCAAACGGAACCGTTCATTCTGGTTATTGGCTACGGACAAAGCGGAACCCTGCTGGTACGGATGCTCGACCGTATCGGCTACAACTCGGTGGTCGTCGAAGTATCGCCGGATCGGGTGGCGCGGATTGAAACACAGGAATACCAGCGGATGCCGTTGTTCGTCGCCGGCGATGGACGTTGGCCGGAAGTGCTGGTCGATGCCGGTGTGACGCATCCGCAATGCCAGGTAATGGTGGTTCTGGCCGGCGATGACGATACGGCGCAGGCAGTCGCGATCGGCGGCTCGGCGTTAAATCCGAATTTGCGCGTCATTACGCGAGCACGTTCGGAAATGGCGGTTGCCAACCTCGAATCGTTTCATCATATCGAGATTGTCAATCCTTACGAAACATTCGCGTTTCTTTTAGGGCAGGATTTCAACACACCGGAAAAACTGCGTCTCAAAGAATGGTTGACAGGGTTGCCCGGTTCCCAACGCCCCGATGTATTGAAGCTGCCGGTCGGGCATTGGGTCATCTGCGGTTTTGGACGTTTTGGCCATTATGTTGCCCGGGCATTGACGCGAGCCGGCGTGACATGGACAGCAATTGATGACAACCCGGCAATCACTTCGGAACCATCGCTCTTGCAGAAAGGCTACAGTCAGGAAGCGTTGTCCGAAGCGGGGGTCGAGCGTGCTGTCGGGATTATTGCCTGCACCGACCGCGATGCGATCAATCTGGCGGCGGTGCGGCGTGCGCGTGCGTTGAACCCCGGCCTCTTCGTGGCGGTTCGACAAATGCATGCATCGAACGCCGGCCTGGTTGAGGCCACGCATGCGGATTTGCGCTTCGTTCAAGCCGAAATCACTTCGCACGAAGTGCGGCAGCGGATCACTTCGCCGTTGTTGAGTCGCTTCTTATCGGCATTGCGCGTCGACACTGGCGATCTTGCCCAGCGTGCCGGCGCCCAACTCGAAATGACGGTTCAAGACCGCGTGCCGTTCCTTTGGGTATTTAGTTGCATGGCGGCGTATCCGGGATTGCGTGAAGCGTTCAACTACGATCCGGAAAATTCATTGCGGCTCGGCGATTTGCTCGTCCATCCGCACGACCCGTCCCGTTTCCTTCAGGCAATGGCGTTGATGCTGGTGCGTAATGACGAGGAAATCCTGCTTCCGGAATCGTATGTGCATTTGCAGTCGGGCGACCGCATTCTCTTTGCCGGCCCCAAGGGTATCGAAGCCCTGCAAAAACTGCATTACCTAACGCCCAGCCCGCTGCCGTTGATTCGCACCGGCGTCGAACCTCCTCGTAGCTGGGTGTTCAGAAAGCTGGAAGCCTGGCGGCAGCGCTGATTGCCGGGGGTGTCCGGGTGTGTGTTAAACCGCCCAATTGGGTTATAATATTTGATTCCCTTGCCTCACCCGCCGCAGACGGGGAGGCCTTGCGACAAAGGCTTGGCTCATCGGAGTCGGGTTGTTTTTGCCGCGATACAGACCGAAAGGAGTTAACTGCATGCGTCATTACGAAATTGTGTTTATTGTCCACCCGGACCAGAGCGAGCAGGTGCCGGCCATGGCCGAGCGCTACCGTACACTGGTGGAGTCGCGCGGCGGGCGCGTTCATCGCCTGGAAGACTGGGGTCGCCGCCAGATGGCTTATCCGATCCAAAAGATGCACAAAGGCCATTATGCGCTGATGAATATCGAGTGCAATCTTGAAACGCTGGAAGAGCTGGAGCACGCGTTCAAATTCAACGATGCGGTGTTGCGTCACTTGATGGTGTCGATGGACGCCGCAGTGACAACGCCTTCGCCGATGATGCGCGAAGATAAGGCGAAGTCGCTGACCGAAAAAGACGCCGACGGCAGAGAAGAGCCTTCGAACGCTGTGGAAAACACCGCGCCGATGGCGGAAGAGGACGTTGCCTGATCGAGCCGCAGCGAGGAGGCATGGAGCCACAAGCCAACCGGATCGAACTGGATGCGACGCTGACCGAAAAAAATGCGTTGCGCCATACGCCGGCGGGAGTGGCGGTACAGGAAGGGATGTTGTCGCATCAATCGATGCAGTCCGAGGAAGGCGCGATGCGGCAGGTGAATTTCGAAATTTTCACCGTGGCCTTCGGACAGGAGGCGCTGGCGCTGAGCCAGATCCCTGTTGGCAGTCCGCTTCGTTGTGCCGGGTTTCTGTGTCGCCGCTGGCGTAGCGGAATCACGCTGGCGTTGCACCTCACGCAGATCGAACGATTAACGAATATTGAATGAAACGTAAAGGAATAGAACGATGCCTCGCATGATGGGTAATAAAGGCAAAGATGCCAACAAACAACGCCGCGATCGCGGCAATGCGCTCTTCAAGCGCAAAAAATTCTGCCGCTTTACGGCAGAAGGTGTAAAGCAGGTTGATTACAAGGACGTGGATGTGCTGAAGGAATTTCTCCAGGAGAACGGCAAAATCATGCCGGCTCGCGTCACCGGCACCAAGGCCCGTTACCAGCGTCAATTGTCGGTGGCGATCAAGCGCGCGCAGTTTCTGGCGCTCTTGCCGTACACGGACCGCCACTAAGAGGAGCCGGAGATGCAAATCATTCTTCTCGAAAAAATTGTCAATGTGGGCGTACTCGGCGATGTGGTTAAAGTCAAGGACGGCTATGCGCGTAATTATTTGATTCCGCAGGGCAAAGCCAAACGGGCGACGCCGGAAAACATCAAGTTGCTCGAAGAAAAGCGGGTGGAACTGGAGAAGCTGGCGGCAGAAAAACTGACCGATGCTTCGGAGTTGGCCGAGCGGTTGGAAGGTATGACCGTTCAAATTGCTCAGAGGGCAGGTGTCGATGGCCGTTTGTACGGTTCCGTTACCAATATCGATATCGTTGGAGCGTTGAAGGAAAGCGGTTTTAACATTGATCGCTCGATGGTGCAGTTGCCGGAAGGCCCGCTGAAGCAGGTCGGCGACCATCCGGTGATATTGGCGTTGCATACCGATGTGACGGCCTCGATTACGGTCAGCGTACAGGGCGAAGTTGCCAACCAATGACCGGCGCGAGCGTTGAAACATGGAAAACCGGCGCCTTGAAGCGCCGGTTTTCGTTTCGGGTTTCATTTTGCCTTTGCCGTCCTGTATCCTTACGGCTTGAGCCCGTATTCAACATCCCAAATGGCTGACCAAGACCGTGACATAGAATCGCTGAAACTGCCGCCGCACTCGATGGAGGCGGAACAGGCCGTGCTGGGCGGGCTTCTGATTGATAACGAAGCGATGGATCGGATCGGTGAAGTGCTGTCTGGTGACATGTTGTTGCGCGAGGATTTTTACGCTGACGCACATTGCCTCATTTTCGAACACATTCAACGGTTGACCGATGAAGGAAAAGCAGCCGACGTGATTACGGTGGCCGAGGCGCTGAAATCAGTACAAAAACTTGATTACGTCGGCGGACTGGCCTACATCGGCGCGTTGGCGCAGAACGTGCCGACATCGGCCAATATCGGCCACTATGCGAAAATCGTGCGCGAACGTTCGATATTGCGGCAGTTGGCGACAGCGGCAGGAAAGATCGCTGACAGCGCTTACAATCCGCTCGGCAGAGACGCCGCGCAAGTGCTTGATGAGGCGGAAGCCGATATTCTGCACATTGCCGAGCAAGGCGCGCGTGGACAAAAGCAATTTGTCGAGATCGGCAAAGTGCTGGGGGAAGTGGTCGAGCGGATCGAGCACCTGTACGAACGCGACGATCCGTCGGACGTAACCGGCGTGCCCACCGGTTTCCCCGACCTCGATAAAATGACTTCCGGTTTTCAGGAGGGCGATTTAATCATTATCGCCGGACGACCGTCGATGGGGAAAACCGCGCTGGCGCTTAATATCGGCGAATATGT
>JAISPI010000129.1 GCA_031275075.1 Burkholderiales bacterium
ATGGAAGGGCCATCGCTCAACGGACAAAAGGTACGCTGGGGATAACAGGCTGATTCCGCCCAAGAGTCCATATCGACGGCGGAGTTTGGCACCTCGATGTCGGCTCATCACATCCTGGGGCTGTAGCCGGTCCCAAGGGTATGGCTGTTCGCCATTTAAAGTGGTACGTGAGCTGGGTTCAGAACGTCGTGAGACAGTTTGGTCCCTATCTGCCGTGGGCGCTGGATATTTGACGGGGCCTGCTCCTAGTACGAGAGGACCGGAGTGGACGTACCGCTGGTGTACCGGTTGTGATGCCAATCGCATTGCCGGGTAGCTATGTACGGAAGAGATAACCGCTGAAAGCATCTAAGCGGGAAACTCGCCTGAAGATGAGATATCCCGGGGCTTTAAGTCCCCTAAAGAGCCGTTGAAGACCACAACGTTGATAGGCTGGGTGTGGAAGCGTGGTAACACGTTAAGCTAACCAGTACTAATCACTCGTGAGGCTTGACTCCATAACCGTGCGCGCTTTAATGCGCCTTGAAACAAACAACCCTTTCTTGCTTTCCCTCCTTCTATGCCTGACGACCATAGCCTGCTGGTCCCACGCCTTCCCATCTCGAACAGGACCGTGAAACAGCAGTACGCCGATGATAGTACGCATTCGCGCGTGCGAAAGTAGGTCATTGTCAGGCACCCTTAAAACAAACGCCGCATCAAAATGATGCGGCGTTTGTTTTTTTCGGGGATGTTTACTGTGTTCCTGCTTTTCAGAGCGTGCCCGCGCTCGTAATCCTTTAAGCTCCTTGCGGGCTGGCGTATGCGCCCACTTTCTTCACTGTCATTCTGCGACTACGCGCAGAATGACAAAGGGAAAGTTTTGAGTTGTGTGCATACGCTAGCCTTCAAGGTGTGGACAGAAATCTAATTCCTGATCCCCGATCCCTGAAATTGTCACTTCTTGTGTTTCAGAGCGAGAAACCCGGCAAATTTGCTACAATCCGCCACTGTATGAATCAATGCGGCAGCATTGCGAGACGCCGCTTTTTTGTTGATGCGCAGCAGTGCAAAGCCCGTAGCGGGAACCAAGGCAAGCGCATTGAGCGTTGGGGTGGATAACGACGGTTCGACATGCTCGAAATTCAGGATCTTGCTGCACGCCGCGGCTATGTGACACTGTTCAGTCAGGTTTCCTTCAAAGTGGAACCAGGCGAGGCATTAATCATCACGGGCGCTAACGGTACCGGCAAGACGACATTACTGCGGATGTTGGCCGGGTTATCGCATCCATTGTCGGGGAAAATTCTGTGGCAAGGACGGGAAGTGCGCGCGTTTGATCCGGTATTGCGCAGCAACATTACGTTTGTCGGTCACGCGCCGGCTCTCAAAGATGAGTTGACGGCCGAAGAAAATCTGGCGCTACTGGTAAAGCTGGCGGGTGAGACGGTAACCATGAGCGCGTTGCGCGAAGCCTTGCAGGAAGTGGCGCTGGGAGCGCGGTTGACAGTGCCGGCGCGTGTCTTGTCGCAGGGACAGCGGCGACGGATCGGGTTGGCGCGTCTGGCGCTGGTGCCGCGGCCGTTGTGGGTACTGGACGAGCCGGTGACGGCGTTGGATTCAGCGGGGATTGCGTTGTTGACCGGCATGATTGCCATGCACTTGTCGAAAGGTGGCGCAGTAATCGCCGCGACGCATCAGGCGTTGGATTTGCCGGCGGGCGCGATGCGCCAGTTGTCGTTTCAGTAACCCGAAAAACCGTGTGGAGAGCGATGTGACGACAAGTTCTTCTTCTGTGTTTCCAACTCGTGCGGTGATGGACCCCGGCGACGGCGTACTCACGGCGTTTGTCTGGGCATTGCGGCGCGATTTGCGTCTGGCGCTGCGGTCGCGAGCCGAGCTTGGTGTTCAGATTTTGTTTTATATCATTGTGGTAGCACTGTTTCCGTTGTCAATAAACCCAGACCCCAAATCGCTGTTGCTGCTTGGCCCCGGTGTGTTATGGGTGGCGGCGTTGCTGGCATCGTTGTTGTCGTTACCGCGGTTGTTTGCCAGCGATTACGCCGACGGGACGCTTGAGCAGATGGCGTTGTCGCCGTTGCCGTTACCGGCGCTCATTCTGGGAAAGATCAGCGCGCACTGGTTGACGACCGGTTTGCCGGTGGTGTTGCTGGCGCCGTTATTGAGTATCCAGTATTCACTGGAACCCGAGGTGATCTGGGTGTTGATGACCGGGTTGTTGATTGGCACGCCGGTGCTGTCCCTATTAGGCGCGATAGGAGCCGCGTTGACGCTGGGGCTGCGCTCTGGCGGCGGCAGTCTGTTGGCGTTGCTGATTCTGCCGTTGTATATTCCGGTGCTGATTTTCGGCGCGGGCGCTGTTGAAGCGGTGCGTGGCGGTTTGGGCGCGGACGCCAATTTTTCGCTGTTGACGGCGGGATTGTTGCTGGCGCTGGCGGGGGCGCCGTTTGCAACATCGGCGGCAGTGCGGATTTCATTGGATTGATGAGGTTGGGGTTTAAACGATGAGTGGATTCAAGTACGCAGCGCCGGCGCAGTTTTATTCGCTGGCCGGCAAAATGGTGCCGTGGTTTGCGGTATTGGCGGCGATTCTCGCGGTGATCGGCTTGGCCATTGGCTTGTATGTGGCGCCGATTGACGTGACCCAGAAAGATTCGTACCGGATCATTTTTATCCATGTACCGGCAGCATGGATGTCAATGTTTCTGTATGTGGTAATGGCGTTCTGGGGCGCCATGGCGTTGGGGTTGAATACACGGCTTTCGGCGATGATGGCGCAGTCGATTGCGCCGACCGGGGCATTGATGACGGCGCTGGCGCTGTGGACGGGCGCGCTTTGGGGCAAGCCGACTTGGGGGACGTACTGGGCATGGGACGCCCGGATGACCTCGGAATTGATCCTGTTGTTTCTTTACCTCGGGATCATCGCGCTGCGCAACGCGATCGACGATCCGCGCCGCGCCGATAAAGCATGCAGCGTGCTGGCGCTGGTCGGCGTCGTTAATGTGCCGATCATCTATTATTCGGTGAATTGGTGGAATACGTTACATCAAGGCGCCACGATCAAGATGGGGAAAGCCTCAATCGACGATATCATGTTGGCGGGTCTGCTGGTTATGGTCTTCGCGTTCTGGTTTTATTCGATCGCGGTGACGTTGGTGCGGTTGCGCGCAATCATACTGGAGCGTGAGGCCGGCGCCGCTTGGGTGGCGCGTCTGGCGGAAGTGAAGGAGGAACGGTGATGGGCGAATTTTTTGCAATGGGCGGCTACGCTTTTTTCATCTGGATGGCGTACGGCATGGCGGTGCTGCTGATCGTATTGGAAATCGTCGCCGTGCGAGCGCGTTGCAAACGAGCGCGGCATCTGGCCAAACACAGCGATGTTCATGAAGGCGGGGCGGCAGGGGCGCAATTGAAGGAGACGGTATGAGTGCCGAGCAGGAAACAACACAGGAAACGGTGACGGCGTCGGGAAGCATCAAATCGCGACACAAGAGGTTTCTATGGATTGCTGTCGGTCTGGTGTTTGTGGTGGCCATTGTGGCGCTGGTGTTGAATGCGTTGGGTTCAAGCATCACGTATTTTTATTCGCCGACGGACGTGATGCAAAACAAGGCGCCGCAAGGTCGGGCGTTTCGGGTCGGGGGAATGGTTGAGGGCGGCAGCGTGGTGCGTGGTACTGACGGACTGACGGTTTATTTCAACGTGACCGATACCGCCGAAACCGTTTCGGTTGTTTATACGGGTATTCTGCCGGATCTTTTCGCCGAAGAAAAAGGGGTTGTCGCTCAAGGCAAGCTTGACGATCACGGCGTTTTTCAAGCGACGCAGGTGTTGGCCAAGCATGATGAAAATTATGTGGCGCCGGAAGTCCAGGCGGCGCTGGATGAGGCGCACAAGGCACGCGCTGCAGAGACATTAAAGCAATAAGGCCGGCACGTGCATACCACGTGTTTTTCGCAACGGTTTAGGTAGATGAATAATGATTCCTGAAATTGGACAATTTGCATTGATTTTGGCATTGCTGCTGCTGGCAGTACAGGGTACGTTGCCGCTGGTGGGGGCTTCAAAAGGTATTTCAGCATGGATGGCGTTATCGCGGCGTACCGCGCAAGGCGCTTTTTTCTTTTTGGCGTTGGCGTTTGGTTGTCTGGTTTACTCGTTCATCGTCAACGATTTTTCGGTGCTGAACGTGGCGAACAACTCCAACACAAAATTGCCGCTGATATACCGGATTTCCGCTTCGTGGGGGTCGCACGAAGGATCAATTCTGGTGTGGGTGTTCATGCTGGGGCTGTGGTCATGCGCGGTCAGTATTTTCTCCAAACACCTGCCCGAGGAAATGGTCGCAAGAGTGCTGGGCGTGATGGGTTTGGTGAGTGTGGGGCTGTTGCTTTTTTTGCTGTTGACGTCGAACCCGTTCGACCGGATTTTCCCGGTGCCGGCTGAAGGACGCGACCTGAATCCGCTGCTACAGGATCCGGGAATGATATTGCACCCACCGATGCTGTACATGGGCTATGTTGGTTTTTCGGTGGCGTTCGCGTTCGCGATTGCGGCGTTGTTGGGAGGGAGGCTTGACGCCACTTGGGCGCGTTGGTCGCGGCCATGGACGACGCTGGCCTGGTGTTTTCTGACGGTCGGTATTTTGATCGGCAGTTGGTGGGCGTATTACGAACTGGGCTGGGGCGGCTGGTGGTTCTGGGACCCGGTTGAAAATGCCTCGCTGATGCCTTGGCTGGTCGGTACGGCGCTGATCCACTCACTGGCAGTCACTGAAAAACGCGGCACATTCAAAGTGTGGACGGTGTTGCTGGCGATCTGTACGTTTTCACTATCGTTGCTAGGAACGTTTCTGGTGCGTTCTGGCGTGTTGACCTCGGTGCATGCGTTTGCGACCGACCCGAAGCGCGGCATGTTCATTCTGACGTTTTTGGCGGTGGTGATCGGCGGGTCGCTGGCGCTGTTTGCGTTCCGGGCGCCGAAAGTCGGCACGGCAGGGACGTTCAAAATTCTCTCGCGTGAATCGGCGTTATTTGCCAACAATGTTCTGTTGATAGTAGCGTGCGGAACAGTATTGCTCGGGACGTTGTATCCGTTGTTTCTCGATGCGCTGAATCTCGGCAAAATTTCTGTCGGCCCTCCGTATTTTGAGGCGGTGTTTGTGCCGCTGATGGTGCCGATGATATTTTTGATGGGCGTTAGCGCGGTGACGCGCTGGAAAGAAGCGACGCTGCCTGATCTGTGGACGCGGTTGCGCTGGGCAGCGGTTGTCACGCTTATTGTTGCGATTGTGCTGCCGTTTATTCTTGGCCGCACGTCGCCGAAAAGTGTTGCGTTGCTGGGGCTGGGTTTTGGGATGGCGTTCTGGATCATAACGTCGGCGCTGGCCGGTTTCTTTGATCGCGCCAAATATGTCGAGGGTAGCTTCGGCGCCAAACTGACGCGGCAACCACGCAGTTTCTGGGGAATGTTTGTTGCGCATATCGGCGTGGCGGTATTCATCATCGGAGTAACGGCGGTCAAAGGATTTGAAGCCGAGCGCGATGTCAGGATGGCGCCGGGGGATACGGTAAGCGTAGGCGGATACACCTTTCGTTTCGAGGGCACTGCCAACCGCGACGGCCCCAATTACCACGCGACGCGCGGGACATTCGAATTAAGCAAAGACGGAAAAACGATACGCAAACTTTATCCGGAAAAGCGCATGTATTTCGCGCACGGGATGCCAATGACCGAAGCGGCAATTGACAGCGGCGTCTTCGGAGATCGTTATGTTTCGCTGGGCGAACCGATCAACGACGACAAACAGTCGTGGAGTGTTCGCGTTTATCACAAACCGTTCGTGACCTGGATCTGGGCGGGTTGTATTTTGATGACGTTGGGCGGGTTGTTGGCGATGTTCGATCGCCGTTATCGGGTGAGCACACGGCGCGATACCGGAAAGCCGTCCTTGCCGTCGTCGGATTCGGTGAAGCTGGAGAACGCATGAAGAAAAAACTGTTGCTGATGATTCCGCTGGCAGTGTTTTTTGTGCTGGCGGGTTTTTTCGTTGTCGGACTGGATCGCAATCCGCGCGAAATTCCTTCACCGTTAATCGGAAAACCGGCGCCGGTGTTTTCGTTGCCGGATTTGAGCGATCCGGAAAAAACGATAGCGTCGCAGGATTTTCTCGGTCAGGTATGGCTGCTCAACGTTTGGGCTTCGTGGTGTGTTTCGTGTCGATCCGAACATCCGCTGCTGG
This sequence comes from Burkholderiales bacterium, assembly GCA_031275075.1. Taxonomy (GTDB): domain Bacteria; phylum Pseudomonadota; class Gammaproteobacteria; order Burkholderiales; family Casimicrobiaceae; genus UBA931. The sequence continues at coordinate 6,245 of JAISPI010000129.1, forward strand.
TCGAGTTTGCGAAAACCGGAGGAGTGCCTATCGTCGGATTGAATTACAAGGATAAAACCGTTGATGCCCAGTTGTACCTGCGGCGATACGGCGACCCGTATGTGGCGTCGGCGATGGATGCGGATGGCCGCGTCGGTATTGATTATGGTGTGTACGGATCGCCCGAAACCTTTTTGATCGACAAGCAGGGCATCATCCGCTACAAACAAATTGGTCCGATTAATGAAAAAGCGTTGAGAGAAACGATTGTGCCAATGATCAAGGAGCTGAAACAGTCATGAAACGGTTTCTTCTGGCCTGCGTGATAGGCTTCTGTTGTTGGGGCGGTATGGCTGTCGCCAATGAAGCGGTGCCGACCGAAAACGATCCGGTGGCGCAAAAACGGGCGATGGAACTGGCGGCGAAATTACGCTGTCTGGTATGTCAAAACCAATCGATTGCCGAATCGGATGCGGAATTGGCGGTCGATTTGCGACAGCAGGTGCGTGAACAAATTGCCGCCGGTAAGAGCGACAGACAGATCATTTCCTTCATGACTGAACGCTACGGCGATTTTGTTCTTTACGAACCGCCGATGAAATTGACAACGCTGTTGCTGTGGGTCGGTCCGTTGCTTTTGCTGGTGGCGGGCATGATGGCGATGATTTTTCTTTTGCGTGGACGCAATCAGGCGGCAGAGGCGGCGCCTTTGACGGAGGCCGAGCGGGCGCGAGCGGCAGCGTTGCTCGAAGGCCGCGAATTACCGGACAGAAAGGGGAAGTGACGTGATCGGATTTCTGGTGGCTGTTCTTGTATTGACCGCGCTTGCGTGTTTATGGCTCTTTGTACCGCTGTTCAGGACTCGCGCCGGTGAAGACGATATACCTGAACACGGGCAAGTCAATTTACAGATTTTGCGCGATCAATGGACGGAACTCGAAAACGATCACCGTGCTGGTGCGATCGGTGACGCCGAGTTGGCTGAAGCGAAAGCCGAACTCGAGCGCCGGATACTGGAAGAAACAGAGCAACAGAAAAAAGCGGCGATGAGCAGGGAAGCGCCGCAACAAAAACCGGCGATCATCTGGAGTGTTGCAGGGATGTTGGCGGTGCTGTGTGTGGCGGGAGTGCTTTACAGTTTGGTCGGGACACCGTCGGCATTCGATCCGAGAGTAGCGGTCACAGGAGCGGCGGAAAGCCCGCACGAGAACGCTCATGATTTTTCAGAGGCGCAAATGGAAGAGATGTTGAACGCTTTTGCCGCCAAACTGGAAAACGATCCGGACAACATCGAAGGCTGGATGATGCTGGCGCGTTCGTATGTGCAGATCGGCAAAATTATGCAAGCGGCGGCGACGTATGAAAAGATTCTTTCCCGCATCCCCGACGAAGCCAATGTTTTGGCTGATTATGCTGATCTCATGGCAATGATACAGGGTGGCCGTTTGGACGGTCAGCCGATGGAGTTGGTAGAGCGGGCGCTGAAGGCCGATCCAGCGCATTGGAAAGCGCTGGCGCTGGCTGGGACGTATGCGTTCGATAAACAGGATTACGCCCAAGCGGAATCTTACTGGGTCAGGATGAAGGCCTCGGTGCCGCCGGACTCTGATATCGCCCGCTCGATCGACGGCAGCATCGCCGAAGCGCGAGCGCGAGCCGGCAAAGGACAAGGC
>JAISPI010000025.1 GCA_031275075.1 Burkholderiales bacterium
ACCGTCGAAGTGGCGACCCCCAACGTTTACGCTGACCAGATCGAGTGGATGGGACGGCATCTGATTCGTCGCGACAGCATCGTTCTGTCGGTGCATCCGCATAACGACCGTGGTTGTGCGGTAGCGGCGGCGGAATTGGCGCAACTGGCGGGTGCCGACCGTGTTGAAGGCTGTTTGTTCGGCAACGGCGAGCGAACCGGTAATGTGTGTTTGTTGACACTGGGACTGAACCTGTACACGCAAGGCATTGATCCCAAAATCGATTTTTCCGATATCAATGAAATCGTTCGTACGGTCGAGTATTGCAACCAGCTTCCGGTTCCCCCGCGCCATCCTTACGGCGGCGACCTCGTCTTCACGGCGTTTTCCGGCTCGCATCAAGACGCGATCAAGAAAGGATTGACGCAACACAAAGCCGATCTGGCGGCGGGTCGCGCACTGTGGGACATTCCCTATCTTCCAATTGATCCGGCCGATGTCGGCCGCACCTACGAAGCGGTGATACGGGTCAATAGCCAGTCGGGCAAGGGCGGTGTTGCTTATTTGCTTGAACGTGATCACGGGTTGACTTTGCCGCGTTTACTTCAAGTCGAATTCAGTCAGATTATTCAGAGCATTACCGACAAGACCGGCAAGGAATTGCCGTCGAACGAGATTTTCCGGGCGTTTGATGAGGAGTATCTCAATATGGCTGCGCCGGCGTTTATCTACGAGCGGCATCGGACGACGCACAATGATGACGGTGGGCGGGTCGAACATCTGGATGCCACGCTGAAATACTGCGGGATTTCCTACGCGATTCACGGCGACGGCAATGGGCCGGTCGATGCCTTCGTGCAAGCATTGCGCAAAGGCTTCGGACTCGACATTCATGTGCTGAATTACCACGAACATGCCACCGGCTGCGGCGAAGACGCCACGGCGGTCGCTTATGTGCAGTTACGGATCGGTGATGAAAGTACGCTCTATGGCGTGGCGCTTGATCCGAACATTGTGACGGCAACGTTAAGGGCGGTGATCAGTGGTGTGAACCGGGCGGTGAAACGGGGTTGGCTGACGGTGACAGAAAAAACCGCGATGGCGAAGTGACGGAGGCTACGCTGTCAGAACGCGAGTGCTGCCGTGGTTGATTCCTCATGCGCAGACCTCGTGGTTGTGAACTGGGAGAAGAGATGAACTGGAAGTGTTGGTTGGGAACGGTCGTGGTGGCTTTAGGACTTGGGGTAATGAACGCACTGGCGGCAGGACCGACTTTCCTGATTGACGTGCGTACGCCCAAGGAATTTGCCGAAGGGCATCTGGTGGGGGCGGTCAATATCGAGTATCAGGAAATCGTCGCCAGAGTCGGCAGCGTTACCTTGGACAAAAATGCCCGGATCGAACTGTATTGCCGCAGCGGTCGTCGCTCAGGCATAGCGCAGGGGTCACTTAAGGATGCCGGCTATCAAAATGCGGTCAACCTCGGCGGATTTGAAGAATTGAAGAAAACGCGGCCGGCAACGCAATGAGCAAATTATGCCAATAGGTTTTCGGTAGACATTTTCGCTCATTCTTGTCGAGTGGCTTCTAAAAAACGTAAGAAAAGGATGCTATAACCATCAAATTACACTATGATAACAATTTGGTAACAAATCTAAACTAAGGGACCATGGGCGAAACGCGCTTGCCGATCCGTATTGCTTGTTCTGGAATGGGGGATCGCGACGTCTTTCTCGTACGCTCGTTATTGCGCATCCTTGACAGTCGCCACGGACGACAACCTTGGTCATTCCAGACGGAAGGTTCGGCGGACGTCATTATCACGCCATCCGTTCACAAAGAATCCGATCAAGCGCGGCTGGCGGTGCGGCGTACACCATCATCCCGTTTTATTCTGACCGTGCCCAGCGGAGTAAAGGTCGATCTGTCGTCAGGAATGCAGGCTGTGCATTACCCATTGCGCGCTTCTGAATTGCTCGACTGTTTTGATCGTCTGGAAAGCGAATGGCCGTTTGAACCGTTCTCGGAAACGATGGGTGCTGTTGTCCGCCAGACAGAAGCGTCGGCTATCGAGCCACGGCTATCGCAACCGGCGTTGTTGGACGACCCGCGCTTGTCTCAAGTTCCAAACAGTCAACATCTTTCTCTGGCACCGGCTATCGGGCCGCGGACATCGCAACTGGCGTTGTTGGATGACCCGCGCTTGTCTCAAGTTCCGAACAGTCAACACCTGTCTTTGGCGCCAGCTATTGGGTCACGGCCATCGCAATCGGCGCTGTTGGACGATCCGCGCCTGTCTCAAGTTCCGGACAGTCAATACTTGTCTCAGGCGCCGGCAGATTCGAGTTTGTCTCCAATGCCGAATAATCACCTGTTGCAGACGCCGACGAATTTGAAACTATCTCAGGCACCTATAGACCCACGTATGTCTCAAATTCCGGAGGGACGTGTTTTGTCCCTCAATACGTCGAAAGCCTCAGGAAGAGGTGTATTGGCGCATTCTGCGACGATAGGGGCGTTGATGCAGGCGTTGCGATCGTTGCGCAGCAGCCAGGAAGGTGAGCGTCCGCAAGGGCGATGCATCGATATTTTCGATCAACTGGGATGGATTGGGCGTTTGTACAACGGTCGTAACAAAGTCTATGCTTCGCGGCGTTTTATGTTGGATCGTTCTGCCGAGCCGTCAGGGGGCAGGCTGTTCCAATGGAAGTTCGCGTTGAGCGGATTGCCGCCGCTGACAAAAGGTGACGCCTTGATCGAGGTGGATCTCGACCTTTTGGCCTGGCAATTTTCGACCCGTTTTTGTTATAGCTTTGCCAATCTCGACTTACCCATTAATGTCTTGTTGCACCTCAGGCGCTGGCCGGATTTTGGCATTCGTCCGGAATTTTCTTCCCGTCCGGGAGTCATGCTGGCAACGGCGTTGCTGACGCGGCAAACGCTGTCATTGGCCATGCTTCTCCGAGAATCGGAAACCAGCGAAGCCGATTTATCGTGCTTGCTGGGAGTAGCTTGGTTGAGCGGCTGGTTGCGTTGCGAGCGGCAAATGCCGTCCTCCCGGGCTCAGAAAGCCCCGACAGAGAAAACAGGGTTCAGCGCCATTGTGCGCAGCCTGCGTAAAGTACTGGGCTTGTCGCGGAGATAGTGTGGCTCAAGAATATAAATTGTTGTTTGCTGGCGGCATGGGAGTTGGCAAGACGACTGCGATTTCCGCGATAAGCGAAATTCCTCCAGTATCCACCGATGTTGCCAACAGCGACCGGGAAGCATTCGACAAAGCGTTGACAACGGTGACGCTGGATTATGGCCGCATCACGTTGCCTTCGGGAGACCGGTTGCGGCTGTACGGAATCCCTGGACAGAAACGTTTCAGTTTCATGTGGGCGATGCTTGAGCAGGGGGCGATGGGAATCGTGCTTCTGGCGGATGCGTCGCGCCCCGATCCGTTTGCTGAACTCGAAGTTTTTCTCAAGGCGTTCAGCAAATTACTGAGAACGGGCAGGGCGGTGCTCGGTATCGGGCGGTTGCCGAAGAAACGCGGGGCGCTTGACAAATATGTCGCCAAATTGGCGCGGCGCAAGATCAAGATTCCGGTGTTTTCGGTTGACGTTCGCGACAAAAAAGATGTGTTGCTGTTGCTTGACGCATTGTTCACGCAAATCGAAGTGGTCGAAAACGATTATCACAGTAGCGAGCCATCCGAAGAAACCGCTCAGAGTGCTACTGAAAAAAAATCTCCGGTCAGCGGTGACAGTAGCAAGCCAACCCAAGAAACGGTTCGGAGTGCTGCTGAGAAGAAGCCTCCGGTCAGCGGTGACAGTAGCAAACCAGCCAAAGAAACGGTTCAGAGCGCGAAATGAACGCTCTGTCCAAATTGCAGATCGCAGCGCTTCAATGGAGGCTGAACAGCTGCTGTGAGAAAGCTCCGGAAATCCAATTGATTTTATTGGCGACGGTCGATGGCTTTCAGTTGGTCGTTGCCGGTAGCCAGCGCAATGATACTGAATTGCCGGAAAAGTTTGCGGCCATTGCCAGCTCAATGACGGCATTAAGCGAAGCCGCCGGACAGGAGTTGGGGACGAAAAAACGTTTGGAAGCGGTAGCGCTTGATCTGGTCGATTTGTGGGTGATCTTGCGGATGGTGAACGGCGATCAGGAGCAGCGGTTTGTATTGGCGGCGGTCGCCGAAAAAAAAGTCGGTCTTGGTAAATTATTGAGAATTGTCCACGACAATGCGCTTCTTCTTGAAGAGGCGTTGCGCTGAGAAGAGCGAAGACCGGGCAAAGCGTAGAAAAAGAAAAACGAAGCGAGGCCGATAAGCCGGGTTCTGTCATCTTGCCGGAAACGTGTTTCCAGTAAGACGTAGCTACCATTCCTCTAGGCGC
>JAISPI010000176.1 GCA_031275075.1 Burkholderiales bacterium
TGGTGCCGACAGAGAGATTCGAACTCCCGACCAACGGTTTACAAAACCGCTGCTCTACCAGCTGAGCTATGTCGGCGTAAGCGCGCATTGTAGCGTAAAACATGCGTGCTTAACATGAAGCGTTTGTTATTTCACCAGTTTCAGATGCGGTGAACGGGCCGGTGGCGTTTTGTCTTTGTTTCTTTCCGGCGAAGCGGAAGATGCGTCTCCCTCTGCTGTTTCACCGGAAACCGGCGCATTAAAGAACAGTCCATAGTTGGTCTCTTTGGCGAAGATCGCCGCCACTGCCGAAAATGGAATCGCCACGTCTTGTGATACGCCGTCAAAGCGTGCCGAAAACATAATCCAGTCGTTGTCGATGGTCAATTGATGCGCTGTCCGCGCGCTCAAATTGAAAACGATTTCACCGTTGTTCACATACGCCATCGGCACACGGGTATCGTCGTTGACTTTAACGACGAGGTACGGCGTCAGATCTTTCTCGGCGCACCATTCGCACAGGGCGCGCACGAGGTAAGGCTTGGCGGAAGATTCAGACATTCACATGTTCAGCCGGTTTTCTCCGGCAACCGTTTTATTTATTTCCGCATCCCGCGTTCAGCCGAAGTCAGCGCTTCAGAAAACGCAGGCCGTGAAAACAGCCGTTCAGCGTATTTCATCAGCGGCATCGCCTGTTTGGGTAATTCGATTCCATAATAATCAAGCCGCCACAACAGTGGCGTCAACGCGACATCGAGCATCGAATATTCTTCGCCGAGCAGGTATTTGTGCTTGGAAAACATCGGAACCATTTGCAACAACACATCGCGTACATGCGCGCGCGCTTTTTCCTGGTTCTTGACGCTTTTGCTTTCAAGATCGCCGATGTGCGAAAAAATTTCTTTTTCGAAACGGAACAGGAAATAGCGGGCACGGGCACGCATGACCGGATCGGGTGGCATCAGTTGCGGATGCGGAAAACGCTCATCAATATATTCATTGATGATGTTCGATTCGTGCAGGATCAGGTCGCGCTCAACCAATACAGGCACTTCGTTGTAGGGGTTCATCAGCGCGATGTCTTCCGACTTTTTTTCAAGATCGACATCAACGACCTGAAAATCCATCCCTTTTTCGTAGAGTACGATGCGACAACGTTGACTGAACGGATCCGTAGTGCCGGAATAAAGGGTCATCATTTGCGGGTTGTCTCCAAATAGCCGACAGGCATCCTTGACAGATACCATAAACGATCATTTTACCTGTTACAGCACGGGAAAACCACTCTGCCCTGTCAAACCTGTTTCTTTCGCCAATAGATCGGAAACACCGCCGCCGCACGGCGAACGGAAACATGCCATAGTCATTGCTATAAAATAGCGGCAAAACATCCTTTCCTTCGTCATGATGCTACGCTCCCTCTGGCTTTTATTCGCTCAAGGTGTCACATTGGCGCTGGCGGCTCTTTTCGTTGTCGCTACGCTACGCCCCGATCTTTTGCCTGAGCGCTGGCATGCGGCGACACACACTCAAGATGTGGTTGTTCTCAATAAGACGCCGGTCGCTCTGGAAAACTTCACCCCCAGTCATTTATCGCTGGCGCCGGCCGTCAAGAACGCCATCCCGGCGGTAGTCAACCTTTCCATCCGCCACGAAGCCGAGGGAGCAGAGGGTGGCGATTCTCTTTTTTCCGATCGCTATTTTTCCCTTTTTTCCGATCGCTATTTTTCTCCGTATCAGAACCATAAGTCGCTCAGAAAAATGACCAGCCTCGGCTCCGGCGTAATCGTTTCATCGCAAGGGCACATCCTGACCAATTATCACGTTGTGCGAAAGACGGACGATATCCGGGTGTCGCTCGCTGATGGCCGGATATTCTCCGCAAAAATCCGTGGGGTCGATCCGGAAACCGATCTCGCCGTACTTCAGGTTGATGCTCAGCCGCCTTTGCCCGTGATTACGTTCGCCGATATGAACAGTGTTCAGGTAGGCGATATTGTGCTGGCCATCGGCAATCCGTTCGGCTTCGGAAATTCGGTCTCAATGGGAATTGTATCGGCGCTGGACCGCAACATGTCGGGAGCCGGCCAGCACGAAAATTTCATTCAGACTGACGCCTCGATCAATCCCGGCAATTCGGGGGGGGCGCTGATCGACACTTCCGGAAACCTGATCGGTATCAACAGCACGAGTTATTCCCCGTCAGGAAATTCCCTCGGAATCGGTTTCGCGATCCCGGTGTCGCTGGCGCAAAACGTGATGACCCAGATTATTGAGACCGGCGAAGTTTCGCGTGGCTGGCTGGGTATCGAGCCGCAGACACTGGAACCGGAAACGGCAAAACAGCTGTCACTGCCTGACGCTCAAAACGGCGGTGTGCTAATCATCGGTTTGCAGAAAGGCGGACCGGCAGACCGCGCCGGCATGCAATTCCACGACATCATTGCAGAAATCAACGGAAAGCCAGTTCGTAACGCCTATCAACTGTTATCACGGATCGCCGAACTGGCTCCCGGTGATACAGCGCAGTTACGTATTTGGCGCGCCTCGCAATGGCGAGACATCAAGATCGAAGTTGACAGACATCCATTACGTTCGTCCTGAACCGGATCAAAACCTCACGCTTTGGCGTCTTTCGCCGCGTTTTCCACTTCGGGCGCGTTGCGGCTTGTGATAAAACGCGATAAAAACATCCCGAATTCGTAAAGCAACCAGAGCGGAAACGCCAGAAACAATTGCGATAACACATCGGGCGGCGTAAAAATCGCCGCGACAACAAACGCGCCGACAATAATGTACGGACGAGCGCGTTTGAATTGTTCCAGAGAGACGATATTCATGTACACCAACACCATCACGATGACCGGCGTTTCAAAGGTCACCCCGAACGCCAGAAACATCGTGAACACAAAACTCAAATATTTGTCGATGTCGGTCATCATGTTGACGCCGTCCGGTGTCATGCTGGCGAAAAACTTGAAGACCACCGGAAACACGATGAAATAGGCGAACGCCATCCCGATCAGAAACAGAACCAGACTCGACAACAAAACAGGAATCACCAGCTTCTTCTCGTGCTGATACAAGCCGGGGGCGACAAACGCCCATATTTGCCAGAGCACATACGGCAGCGTGATCAGAAACGCCGTCATCGCCGTCACTTTCAACGGTACGAAAAACGGTGCCGTTACGTCTGTCGCAATCATGGACGTGCCTTCCGGCAGCACAGTCATCAACGGCTGCGCCAAAAATGCGTAAATATCTCGCGCCCACGGAACCAGGATAAGCAGCACAACAAGAATCGCAATAATGATGCGCAACAACCGGTCACGCAACTCGATCAGATGTGAAATGAAGGTTTCCTGCCGGGTGTTTTGTTCCTGCTCGCTCATCACTCCCCCGGTTTCCGATTGGATGTCGGCAGCGCATCAGGAATACTCAATTCGACCTCGCCTTGCAACGAGGCCGGAACCGTCACCGGCGGTTCGGCTTCAATCTCTGTTGTCGTGGCTGAATCGGCAACAGCAGTCGTTGTCTGTGTTTCTTTGTTCGTTGCTTCTTCGCCTGTCGTTTGCGTTGCCGGCTTGTCCTCGGCAATGCGGTTCAATTCCGACTCCATTTCTTGCACGCTGCCTTCCGCCTGTTTCACCGTCTTTTCGGTTTCTTGCACGACGGATCGCACCGACTTCTCGATATCCTTACCGATGTCTTGCATCGATTGCTGGACTTTGCGTAATTCATCCAACTCCATTTCACGCTGAATATCGGATTTGATTTCGCTCACATAGCGCTGCGCCCTGCCTAGCAGAAGACCGAGCGTGCGCACCGTTTTCGGCAAACGTTTGGGGCCAATCACAATCATCGCCACCAGAGCGATGATGAGAATTTGTGCAAAACTGATATCGAACATAAGATCGGGCACACGGGATACGCCCTCCGGGCAATCCCGGGCGCGTTTCCCTCCCTCAGCGTTTTAGCGTTTTACGCGTGCGTTTTATCGTTTTCTTTTTTCACTTCGGCATCAAATGTCTGGCCGGCGATTTTCTGCGTCGGCGTCTCGGCCGTCTTCGTCTCATCGTCGGACGCTTCTTTCATGCCCTCTTTAAAGCCTTTGACGGCTTTACCAAGATCGCCGCCCAGACTGCTCAGTTTTTTGGTGCCAAACACCAACACCACCACCAACAACACGATTAACCAGTGCCAAATACTCAAAGAACCCATGACTTCTCCTCAACACTTCGGCGGCTCACGCCACCGCCTTCATCACCGCGCCAACATTGGCCCCAACGGCTGGGGCCCGCTAACGATATGGATGTGCAAATGCTGCACCTCTTGCTGCCCTATCCGCCCGGCGTTGACAATAACCCGAAAACCGTCATCGGCTCCCTGGGCTGTTGCCAGCGTTGGCACCAAGGCCAGTATTTTGCCTAAAAGCGGCGCGTCTGTCTCGCTTACTTGCGCCAGCGACGCAATATGCTTTTTGGGAATTACCAGAACATGAATCGGCGCAACCGGTTTGATGTCGAGAAACGCCAGAACGTCATCGTCCTCAAAAACCTTTTTGGCAGGGATTTCCCCACGGACGATCTTGCAGAAAATACAGTTGTCTTGCTCGCTCATCGTGTCTTCCTTTCGCGCTTTCCCTTTCGCATCTTCCCTTCCGCATCTTCCATTTTCACCGACTACCCGGAATCACGGCGTAATTGTTAGTGTACCGCAAGCCCCCGGCGCCAAACCAACTCCGTTCATGACAAAACCGTTTCGCCGGTTTTCGCCCGCCGGATCGACGCGCCCAGTCCCGACAACTTCTCCTCGATTTTTTCATATCCGCGATCGAGATGGTAAATGCGGTCAATGGTCGTTTCGCCGTCCGCCATCAAGCCAGCAATCACCAGACACGCCGACGCGCGCAAATCGGTTGCCATCACCGTCGCTCCGGACAGTTTCGAAACGCCATGGACACGCGCCGTATTGCCATCGACGTCGATATCGGCGCCCAACCGTTTCAGTTCCTGAACATGCATCATCCGGCTCTCGAAAATCGTTTCAATCAACGTCGATGTCCCTTTGGCGCAGGTCGCCAACGCCATCATCTGCGCCTGCATATCGGTCGGGAAGCCCGGATACGGCGCCGTGACAAGGTCAAACGCTTTGCCGATGCCGTTGCTGCGTAACGTGATCGTATTTTGCCCTGTTTCGATTTGTGCGCCAGCCCGGCGCAGCACATCGAGCACGCTGTCCAGAATCGTTGCATCGGTATCGCGCAGCACAACCTCCCCGCGCGTCGCTGCCGCTGCCGTCAGAAACGTGCCGCTCTCGATGCGGTCGGGCATGATCCGGTGTTCGGCGCCATGCAACGCCGCCACACCTTCGATTTCGATACGCGGCGTGCCGGCGCCGCGAATTTTGGCGCCCATCGCTGTCAAACAACGCGCCAAATCGGTAACTTCCGGTTCGCAAGCGGCGTTATCAAGCACCGTCGTGCCTTCAGCCAGCGTTGCCGCCATCAACAAATTCTCGGTGCCGGTCACCGACACCACATCAAACGTAAAATGCGCGCCTTTGAGTTTCGACGCGTGGGCAGAAATGTAGCCGTGCTCCAGATCAATGACCGCGCCCATCGCCTGCAAACCCTTGATGTGCTGATCAACCGGCCGCAACCCGATCGCGCAGCCACCGGGCATGGATACCCGCGCCTCGCCGCAACGCGCCAGCAGCGGCCCCAGCGCCAAAATCGACGCCCGCATCGTCTTCACCAATTCATACGGCGCCAACGGCCAATCAATCGTCGCCGCATCAAGTGTGACGCCGCCATCGTGGCGCGTCACCTTGACCCCCATCTGCGACAACAGCGTTTCCATCGTCCGCACATCGTTCAACTGTGGCCGGTTGTGCAACACCAACGGTGTCGCGCTCAACAGCGCTGCGCACAATTCCGGCAGCGCCGCATTCTTGGCGCCGGAAATTTTGACTTCCCCTTTAAGCGGCTGCCCGCCCTTGATCAGCAACTTGTCCATCATGTGCCTTATTTTTGTGCGCCGGTCTGTCGGGCACGAATGTCCTGTTGCACCGCCGCCCATTCGGCAGGCGTCAGCGTCGTCATCGACAGCGCATGGATTTCCTCGTCCATCCGGCTGCCAAGTGTTTTATACACCAATTGATGGCGCTTGACACGAGACAAACCCTCAAACGCCGTCGTCACAATTAACGCCTCGAAATGCTGGCCGTCGCCACGCACCTGCACATCGTCGCATTCCAGCTCCGCCACAATTGATTGCCGGATGGATTCCGGTGTCACCATCGCTTACTCCTTCAAATTCTCAATTTCCACCCGCGTGCAATCAGCGCCCAGGTACCCCATGTCAATACGGCGCACACCATACCGACAATCGCCAGACTCAGCCACGGAGAAATATCCGACACGCCCAAAAAGCCATAGCGAAAGCCGTCAATCATATAAAAAAACGGGTTCAGATGCGATACCTTAAACCAAAAATCCGGCAGCGAATGCACCGAATAAAACACACCGGACAGGAAGGTCAACGGCAGAATGATGAAATTCTGAAACGTCGCCAATTGATCGAATTTCTCCGACCACAGACCGGCGATGATGCCGAGCATCGCCAAGATCGCCCCTCCCAGAGAACCGAACGCAAGAATCCATCCCGGCGCCACCGGCCGCCACAGGTCCGGCGCAAAGTACAATGCCGCCAGCCAGACGCCGATACCCACGACGACCCCGCGCAGCACACCGGCCAGCATGTACGCCAGAAAGAAACCCCACGGTGTGATCGGCGCCAACAAAAAGAAAATCATGTTGCCGACCACTTTCGATTGAATCAGTGACGACGAAGTGTTCGCAAAAGCATTTTGCAGCACCGACATCATGATCAATCCTGGCACCAGAAACGCCGTATACGACACACGACCATCGAACACCGATACCCGTGATTCCAGCACATGCGAAAAAATCAGCAGATACAAGAGCGCCGTTATCACAGGCGCTGCCACCGTCTGGAAACCAACACGCGAGAAACGCAGTGCTTCCTTGTAAAACAGCATGTGCCAGGTAGCACGCGACGGCTCGAAATTCATCCGGTCGTTCATGATGAACCCTTTGCCTGCGGTTGTTCGCGGCTGCCGCTGCCGGTCAGCCGCAAGAATACCTGTTCCAGATCGGTTTGTTCCACCTGCAAATCCTTGACCGGAATACCCTCAGCACGCAATGCTGACAACAATGTTTCCAACTCCTCGAAACGTTGCAATTCAATAAGAAAACTTTGGCCTTCCATTCGCCGTATCCGCGCTTGCCAGGAATCGGGCACCCGCGGTGCTGTCAGCCGCACCATGATCATTTCGAACGGCGACAATAAATGTTGTTTATGATCAAGCGCCACCACCCGCCCCGATTTCAGCATCGCAATCCGGTCGCACAAAGTTTCCGCTTCCTGAAGGTAATGCGTCGTCAACAAAATGGTATGCCCTTCTTTGTTCAGCTTGGAAATAAAAGCCCATAGCGCATGGCGCAGTTCGACATCGACACCCGCAGTCGGTTCGTCGAGCACAATCACCGGCGGTTTATGCACCAGCGCCTGCCCAACCAGTACACGGCGTTTCATGCCGCCCGACAAGGTACGCATGTTTTTATCGGCCTTGTCGCTCAACCCAAGATGATGCAATATTTCATCGATCCAATCGTCAACGCGACGCAATCCAAAATACCCCGCCTGAAGGCGTAATGTTTCGCGCACCGTAAAGAACGGATCGAACACGATTTCCTGCGGCACGACACCAAGTCGGCGGCGGCTGTTTAGATAATCGGTGGCCACATCGTGTCCCATCACGAACGCACGGCCACTGTCCGGCCGCACCAGCCCACCCAGAACCGAAATCAACGTGGTTTTGCCGGCTCCGTTAGGGCCGAGAAGTCCGAAGAATTCACCGGAAGCGATTTTGAACGAAACGTCGTTCAACGCCTGCAATTCGCCGAAACGGCGCGAAACCGCCTGAAATTCAACGGCGCAAGTCATAAGCGGAAACAACCCCCGACAGAAAAATTTTCAAGTTGCAGAACGCGCCTGCAACGCCAGTAACGAATCGACACCATAAACATGCGCCAGCGTACACAGCACATCAGGCACCGCCTCAAACTGTAACGTCTTGCCCTCACTATCGGCGCGCCGCGCCAGCGACAGAAAAACCGCCAGCGCCGCCGAATCCGCTTCGTTCAATTCAGACATGTCGATCGCTCCCGAAACGGGCAGCGACAAATTTTCACTTTTCTTCAACACGTCGGCACTGTTGTCCAATGTCAGTGCTCCCCGGCAACGCCAGCAAGCGCCATCAACATAAAATCCGCTTCCTGCCGCCGACGCGTTTACCGTCATGGCGTTACGCCCTTGTTTTTGGCGGTCAGCGTCGTCAACAAGCCTTCAACACCGCCGATTTTGACCTGCTGATTGAAATCGTCACGGTAATTGGTTACCAGCGATACCCCGCCGACAATCACGTCGTAACAACGCCATTTCCCATCCGACGACAAGACAAGATCGTAATCGACCGGCACCGGCGCCATCCTTGGCCGAATCACTTCGGTGTACACCGTTACTTCTTTGGCGTCCGGTCTAAGCCGCAACGGCTTGACGTTAATGGTATCGTCACGAAACTGCGCGAGCGCGCCGGAATAGGTTCGTACTAACAGCATGCGGAATTGTTCGACCAGCTCTTTTTGCTGTTCCGGCGTTGCCAGTCTCCAGTTCCTGCCCATCGCCAACATCACCATCCGGCGAAAATCGAAATGCGGCAGCAGTTTGTCGTCAAGCACTTCACGCACACGCGCCGGATCACCAGCCTGAACTTTGGGGTCGGAGCGAACGATAACCAACATTTCTTCGGCTATTCGCTTGACCTGTGCGTCCGGCGCTTCAACCTGCGTTTGCGCCGACACCGCCAACGGCAAAGCGGCCAAAGCCATCATCAACGGCACGGTTGCCGCAAGAAAAAAACGTTTGTTCATGGTGTGGTGTCTTTCTTGTCTTGAGAAGTTTCAGAGGACGGTGTCGAATAACCGTCATCGTAATCTTCATCGAGTTTGATACGACCGAACGCTGAGTCCCCTGCCAGATAGGCGCGGCGTTGCAAATAAGCGCTTCGGATAAATGTATAACGGTCCATTCCGATATTAGCCAACGCATCGGACGCGTGAACGCCGACGGACATTGCGCTGACCGAACCCACTCCCCACAGCGAGTTGCGCAACGCAACGCTTTCATTGCCGACGGCAATATCGACCGGCGATGTGTAAGTGCGGATCAACAGGCCGGTACCATCGCGTACCGTCATCGGCCCCAACAACGGAACGAACAAATACGGTCGAGGCCCAATACCCCAATGCGCCAGAAGCAGTCCCAAATCCTCGCCACCACGCGGGATATCGGCATCCGACGCAAAATCAATGATGCCGCACAGCCCGAAGCTCGTATTGATGATCACCCGGCCAAAATCGTGACCCGCTTTTTCAAACTTGCCTTGCAGCAGCCCGGAAATGCCGGAGAAAAGGTCATCGATGTTTCTGAAAAAATTGCTGACGATGTCACGTCCGATTTTCGGCACCACCGTCTCATAAACTTCAACCACCGGTCGCGCCACATAGTTTTCCAACGGCTGATGAATGGCGTACATCGTCCGATTGAACGGTTCCAGCGGATCATCACCCTCAGCGGTGCCGGTCGTGGCACAACCGCCGAGCACAAACAACGTCACCAATGCAAAACACAACCCATCTTTTTTAAAAAACATTCGTTTCATTTTTTCTCGCTCGCCAATGACGACGCCTGATTTAACATGAACTGCCCGATCAGTTTTTCCAGAACCATCGCCGACTGTGTTTTGCCGATCCGGTTACCGTCAGCCAACATCTCCTCATCACCGCCGACATCCAAACCCACATACACTTCGCCCAACAGACCAGAGGTCAGAATCGACGCAATCGTGTCTTTGGTGAAGACATACTGCCTGTCGATGCGCAGTATCGCCACCGCCTGATACGTTATCGGGTCGAGTGTGATGTTTTCGACCCGCCCGACAGTGACGCCTGCCGCCTTTACCGGCGCTCGTGACTTAAGCCCGCCGATGTTATCGAACGCTGCCTCTAACCGGTACCCCGGCGCATTCGATGTCGTCAGCAAATTGCCCGCCTTCAGCGACAAAAACACCATCGCGCCCAATCCGATTGCAACGAAAATGCCTACCCACACATCAATGGCTATACGGCTCATACGCTTCACACTCCACGAAACATGAAGACAGTCAAAACAAAATCCGCCGCCAGCACCGCCAGCGACGCTTCCACTACCGTCCGGGTGGTGGCACTCGAAACACCCACCGCCGTCGGTTTGGTATCGTATCCTTCAAAAACGGCGATCCACGTCACGATTATGCCGAACACCAAGCTCTTGATAAACCCGTTGACAATGTCGATCCTAAAATCGACCGCAGACTGCATGTTGCTCCAGTAAGCGCCGCTGTCCAGCCCGAGCAATTGGACGCCGACCAGATAGCCACCGAAAACCCCGGATGCGGAAAACAGCGCCGCCAAAAACGGCATCGAGATAACGCCGCCCCAGAACTTCGGCGCCACCACCCGCGCCAGCGGATCGACTGCCATCATTTCCATCGCCAGCAATTGCTCGGTCGTTTTCATCAAACCGATTTCGGCAGTCATCGCGCTGCCGGCGCGGCCGGCGAACAATAATGCCGCCACCACCGGCCCCAGTTCGCGCACCAACGACAACGTCACCATCGTACCGAGTGCCTCGCTGGAACCGTAGCGGCTCAGGATATCGTAACCCTGCAAACCCAGCACCATGCCGACGAACAGCCCCGACATCAGAATGATGACCAGCGACAACACTCCGGCGAAATAAATTTCGCGCAGCGTCAACGGCGCGCGTAGAAACGCCGCTGGTGTGTGTCGCAGCACCGCAACAAAAAAACGCGACGCGAAACCCAACCGCGTAACCGCCTTGCGCGTACCCGCTCCCAACCGCTCCAACAGTCTGAGTAATCCGCGTCCCATTTCAACCTAAAAACGGTAGTTGAACGTGCTCGCCAGTGCTGCACTCACCGTGCCAGACAAGGCGCGACGACGACGCGGGCTCGTGCCCGCCAGGAGGGGCAACACAGCATGGTGCGGCGAGTGCGGTGCTGGAGGGCGCGTAGCACTGTCACCCAATGAGTGAATGATGAAAAAGACTCCAAAGTTAACTTTCATGCAGTTTCCCATAAGTTTACAAGCGGTTAACTACGGTTTTTAGGTTCAAACACCTTGCCGCCCTAAAAAATCTTCGGCAAGCGACGGCGCCTGCACATGCAGCGGTACCGGCCCGTCGTCTTCACCGTTGACGAATTGTTTGACGAACGGATCGGTGGATGCCCGAATCGCCGTCGGCGTTCCTTCGGCAATGATGCCGCCCGCCGACACGAAATAAACGTAATCGGCAATGTTGAGCGATTGATACATGTCATGCGTCACCAGCACCGAAGTAATCCCCAGCGCGTCGTTCAGCCTCCGGATCAACTGGCTCACCACACCCAGCGAAATCGGATCGAGGCCGGTGAACGGCTCATCGTACATCATCAGCAATGGGTCGAGCGCAATCGCTCGCGCCAGCGCCACCCGCCGCGCCATCCCGCCGGACAGTTCCGCCGTCTCCAGATAGGCCGCCCCGCGCAGCCCGACCGCGTTGAGTTTCATCAGCGCCAAATCGCGGATCAGTGGCTCCGGCAAATCCGTATGTTCGCGCAACGGGAATGCCACATTATCGAACACCGACATATCGGTAAACAACGCGCCGAACTGAAACAGAAACCCCACACGCCGTCGCAGCGCGTACAACCCCGCTTTATTCAGCTCCGGCACCAATTGGCCGTTCACAACGACTTGTCCGGCAGAAGGCTTCACCTGTCCCGCCAGAAGCCGCAGAACCGTCGTCTTGCCACATCCCGATCCGCCCATGATCGCCACGACTTTGCCGCGCGGGATACGCATCGAGAT
>JAISPI010000068.1 GCA_031275075.1 Burkholderiales bacterium
TGCGTTCTTTGCGGTTAAATAATTCGTGAACAGCCTTTCGCCCTTTCCTCCCTCCCGCCCCCTCCGCCTTTCCGGCTTGGAGCCGCTGAACATCGGTGACGGTTCGCTGTTCGTTAATGTCGGCGAGCGCACCAACGTCACCGGCTCGAAGGCATTCGCACGGCTGATTCTGGCCGGTGATTTTGCTGCTGCTGTCGAAGTGGCACGAAATCAGGTGGAGAACGGCGCACAAATCATCGATATCAACATGGACGAGGCAATGCTCGATTCGGTTGCTGCGATGACGCGCTTTTTGAACATCATCGCCACCGAGCCGGACATCGCCCGCGTGCCGATAATGATCGACTCGTCGCGCTGGGAAGTGATCGAGGCCGGTTTGAAATGTGTGCAAGGACGGGCGCTGGTCAATTCGCTGTCGCTGAAGGAAGGTGAAGAGGAATTTCTGCGCCGCGCCCGCATCGTCAAGCGTTACGGCGCGGCCACCGTGGTGATGGCGTTCGATGAACAGGGACAGGCCGATTCTTTCGAGCGCCGCATTGCGATCTGTCAACGCGCTTACGATTTGCTCACGCAAAAGGCCGACTTCGCGCCCGAAGACATTGTTTTCGACCCCAACGTGTTCGCCATCGCCACCGGCATTGACGAACACTCCGATTACGCGCTGGATTTCATCCGGGCGACGCGCTGGATACGCGAACATCTGCCGCACGCCAAAGTGTCCGGCGGTATTTCGAACGTCAGTTTCAGCTTTCGCGGCAACGACACGGTACGCGAAGCGATCCACACGGTGTTTCTCTATCACGCCATTCGCAACGGCCTGACAATGGGCATCGTCAACGCAGGTCAGCTTGGTGTTTACGATGAGCTCGATCCGGCGCTACGCGAAGCGGTGGAAGACGTCGTGCTCAACCGTTTGTCGAAACACGGCAACGCCACCGAACATTTGATCGCATTGGCCGAACGCTTCCGCGCACAAGGAAAGCAAACAGAAGCCATACGCGACGAATGGCCGGAATCGGCGGAGGAGCGCGTTATTCATGCGCTGGTGCGCGGCAACGCTTCGCGCTTGGCCGAAGACCTCAAAACCGTGCGGCAAGAAATCGTCGCGCGTGGAGGCAAAACCCTCGAAGTGATTGAAGGCCCGCTGATGCAGGGGATGAACGTCGTCGGCGACCGCTTCGGCGAAGGAAAAATGTTTTTGCCACAGGTGGTAAAAAGTGCGCGCGTGATGAAAGAGGCAGTGGCCTGGCTGATACCGTTCATCGAGCAGGAAAAAGGTGGTAAGGCGCAAAGCAAAGGCCGCATTGTCATCGCCACCGTCAAAGGCGACGTTCACGATATTGGAAAAAATATTGTCTCCGTCGTTTTGCAATGCAACAATTTTGAAGTCATCGACCTTGGCGTGATGGTGCCGGCACAAAAAATCATCGACGCCGCCATTGAAACCAACGCCGATGCCGTCGGTCTCTCCGGGCTTATCACGCCGTCGCTCGAAGAGATGGCGCATGTCGCTGCCGAAATGCAGCGCGCCGGTTTGCGCTGCCCGCTTCTCATCGGTGGCGCCACCACTTCGCGCATACACACCGCCGTCAAGATCGCGCCGCATTATCAAGGCGTCACCGTCTATGTGCCGGATGCTTCGCGCAGCGTCGGTGTCGTCTCCAAATTATTATCGGAAACACAGCGCGACGCTTTTATCGCCGAAATCGCCGCTGATTACACCAAGATCCGTGAACAGCATGCGCAGAAAAAAGGCACGGCGCTGATCTCGCTGGAAAAAGCGCGTGCCAATGCGTTCAAGCCGTCGATTGATTACACGCCGGTCGCGCCGTTGAAACTTGGCCGACAACTTCTCGCCGATGTGCCGCTGGCGCAACTCATTCCTTACATCGATTGGTCGCCGTTCTTTCAGGCGTGGGATTTGCCCGGCCACCATCCTCAGATATTCGATGATGTTGCCGTCGGCGGACAGGCAAAACAGGTATTCGCCGATGCTCAGGCGATGTTGAAAAAAATCGTCGATAAACGTTGGTTACGCGCCGCCGCCGTATTCGGCGTGTGGCCTGCCTACCGCGACGGTGACGACATCCTCCTGAGCGAAGGCGCGAAACGGTTGCGCTGGCCGCTGTTGCGGCAACAACAGCAGCGCCCCGAAGGCAAACCCAATTACAGCCTCGCCGATTTCGTACGCGACCAGCAAGAGGGCAACGATTTCGTCGGCGCTTTTGCGCTGACGGCTGGTCTTGATATTGAACCGCGCTTCGAACATTTCCGGCAAGCGCACGACGATTATTCGGCGCTGATGCTGAAGGCGCTGGCCAACCGATTGACCGAGGCGTTGGCAGAATGGCTGCATCGGGAAGTGCGTACGCATTACTGGGGCTATGAAAAAACCACGGCATCAATCAATGTCGCGCCGTTGCTGAAAGAACAATATCAAGGCATCCGTCCGGCACCGGGCTATCCGGCTTGTCCCGAACACAGCGTTAAGGCTGCGTTGCTTGATTGGCTAGACGCCGGTGAAATCGGTATGCGCGTCACCGAAAGTTTCGCCATGCTGCCGGCGTCTTCCATTTCCGGTTTTTATCTGGCGCACCCCGAAGCGCGTTACTTCGCCGTCGGCTCAATCGGCGACGACCAGTTGCGCGATTTTGCGATACGCAATAGCATTGACGATACCGTAGCGCGAAAATTGCTGGCGCAAAGTATCGTATCGGAAAAACAGGATTCGCCATCTTCATGAAAACTGCCTCACAGCCTTCCCTTCTCATCCCGGTCATTCTCGCCGGCGGCATCGGCCAACGTTTATGGCCGTTATCGCGCACTGAACACCCAAAACCATTCCTGACGTTACCGCAAGGCGATACGCTGTTCGGAAAAACGGTTGCCCGCGCCGCTGTGTTACCCAACGTTTCAACAATACTGATCATTGTCAGCGAAGACTTGTTGCCAACGGTGCGCGCGTTTGTTGAGAAAACATTAAAAGATTCTGGCGCGCATGCTGTTCGCGCGATGTTTCTGACCGAGCCCTGTCGCCGTAGCACCGCAGCAGCCATTGCGAGCGCTACGCTCTGGGCGCAGCAACAATACGGTGATGAGGCCATGCTGTTGGTGCTGCCCGCTGATCACTTGATCGAAGATCAGACTGCGTTTGCCACTGCCGTACAGCGCGCCCGCCAACTCGCATCGCAAGGTCGGCTTGTAACTTTTGGCATCACACCGGACCGCATCGAAACCGGCTTTGGCTATATTGAAGCCGGTGAAGCGTTGCCGTCTGAAAACGCAATGCCTCCCGCCTGTCGCATCGCCCGCTTCATCGAAAAACCGTCAGAAGCAGAAGCGCGTCGCTTGCTCGCGCAAGGCCATGTCTTCTGGAATGCGGGAATGTTTTGTTTCCACGCCGGCGATGTCTCCCAAGCCTTCGCGCATCACGCCGAAACACTATGGAACGCAACGCAACATGCATGGCAGCAGGCACATACGCCGCAATCCGATATTTGGATGCTGGAACACGTTTCGTTCTCACAAGTTCCGGCTGTTGCTTTTGATCGCGCGATCATGGAAAAAACCGGCGACGGCGCCATTGTCTGTGGCGCGTTCGACTGGAACGATATCGGCTCCTGGACGGCATGGACAGATCTCATTGACGAAGGCCGTGACGGCAACCGCTTGCATGGTGACGTAATCGCGCACACCAGCCGTAACACACGGGTTTACGCCGAGAGCCGGTTGATAGCGACAGTCGGTGTTGATGATTTAATCGTCGCCGAAACGGCTGATGCCATTCTGATCGCTCATTGCGATGCCGTGCAGGATGTGCGCGCGCTTACCGAAACGCTGATGGCGCAGAATCACCCGAGTTGTCACACGCCTCGTACCGTGACGCTCCCGTGGGGACGCTATACGGTGCTGCGCGAAAACGCCGGTGTCAAGATCAAAGAGATCGAAGTCGCGCCGGGAGCCGCTTTGTCGTTGCAACGCCATCGGTTCCGCAGCGAACATTGGATCGTCACGCAAGGTACTGCACGAGTTACGCGCGGCGAAGAAAGTTTTCTGATACAACACAATGAATCGACCTTCATCCCGGCCGGTGTCAAACACCGGCTCGAAAATCCGGGGGAAACGCCTCTTGTGATCATCGAAATACAGTGCGGCAGTTACGTCGGCGAAGACGACATCGAACGTTTTGATGATGTGTATGGTCGCACGATTTCAAATAACCATAAAGGAAAGGCTGATTAACCGCAAAGAACACAAAGAAAGACAGATCGCTTGCGATATCCATACGTATCACGCACATGGACACTTTCCTATAAATTTGAGCTTCGTAAATTCGCTTTGAGCAAAAAACAACCGAAACAACTTACAGAAATTTCTTTGCGCTCTTTGCGGTTAAAATGATTTTTTCTACCGAAACCGAATGCCGTCTTTCTTTTCTCGTTCGCTAACAAAGCTTCCCGCCGCCGGTCAAAAAATCGCATTGCCGGCAATACCCAGTTCTGGTGATGCTTTCGTGCTTGCTCAAACGGCAATAGAATGCTTCCATCAAAAATCCACGTTTCTGGTGGTTTGCGAAGACTCCGCCAACGTTCAGCGCCTCGAAGAAGAAATACGCTGGTGGCTCACGCAAGCGAAACAATCACAAGCGCGCATCGCCGTATTTCCGGACGGTGAAACATTACCTTACGACCCCTTTTCGCCGCACCAGGATTTGATTTCGGAGCGTATCGCCACGCTTTACCGGATGTTATGCGGTGACGTCGATATCGTGCTGACTGCGGCGGCCACCGCGTTACAGCGCTTGCCACCACCGTCGTATCTGGCCGCGCACACGTTTTTGTTGAAAACCGGTGATCGTATCGACGCTAACGTCCTGCGCGCGCAACTGGTTCTCGCCGGCTATAGCGCCGTAACGCAAGTGGTCGCGCCCGGAGAGTTTTCGGTTCGCGGCAGCTTGATCGATTTATTTCCGATGGGCGCGCCGCTGCCGTACCGTCTCGATTTGTTCGGCGATGAGCTGGAAAGCATCAAAACCTTCGATGTCGATAACCAGCGTTCGCTCGACACGGTCAGCGAAATCCGGATGCTGCCTGCCCGTGAGTTTCCGCTCGACGAAACAGCGCGCAAGCGGTTCCGGCAAATGTTTCGCGAATCTTTTGAGGGCGATCCCTCGCGTTCGCTGCTGTACAAAGACGTTTCGAACGGTTTGACGCCGGGCGGCCTCGAATACTATCTGCCGCTGTTTTTTGAACAGACGGCGTTGTTCGCCGATTATCTTCCAAAGAACACCGTATTGGCGCTGCATGGTGACACCATGAACGCCTGTGAAACGTTCTGGACCGAAACACAGCAACGTTACCGGCTGCTACGTGGCGATCCGCAACGTCCGTTATTGCCGCCAGAAACCTTGTTCGCTCCTGTCGATGTTTTGTTCGGCGCCTTCAAAGCCCTGCCGCGTTTCGTCTTGTCAACCGGCGCAGAAATCACGACCGATGCGCCATTGCAACTGCTGCCGCCAGTGACAATAGACCGGCGCGCCAAAGATCCGCTAACAACGCTGCGGCAATGGCTTGAATCGACAGAAACGCGCGTCCTGCTGATCGCCGAAAGCGCCGGTCGGCGTGAAACGATGCAACAAATGTTGCGTGCCGGTGGTATCACGCTCCCCAATATCGATAACATGGATGTCTGGTTGACCGATGCCGCTTCATCACAACAGGCTTTCGCCGTCGGCCCACTTGCCTCCGGTTTTTTCTGGCGCGAAGAAAACGTAACGCTGTTCACCGAATATGATTTGTATCACGGCGCAACGAATCGCGTCGTCGCGCGCCGCCAGCGTGAACGCACGCGCCGCGCGTCTGATGTTGATACGCTAATCCGCAATCTTGCCGAGGTGCGCCCCGGCGATCCGGTTGTTCACGAACAACACGGCATCGGCCGTTATCTCGGCTTGGTCACACTCGCCCTCGACGAAGCCCCCGCCGAATTTTTGCATTTGCAATACGCCAACGACGCGACACTGTACGTTCCGGTCGCCGATCTTTTTCTAATCTCTCGTTACAGCAGTGTCGCGCCGGAAGCGGTAACGCTGAACGAACTGGGTAGCAGCCAATGGGAAAAAGCGCGACGACGTGCCGCCCGAAAAGCCTTCGATACTGCTGCCGAACTGCTCAACTTGTACGCACAACGCGCTGCCCGTCAAGGGCACCGCTTTGCCTTCGACGAGAACGATTATGCTCGTTTCGCCGATGGTTTCGCCTTCGAGGAAACCGCCGACCAGCAAACGGCCATCGACGCCGTTATCGCCGATCTCACCTCTGGAAAACCGATGGATCGGCTCGTATGCGGCGATGTCGGTTTCGGCAAAACGGAAGTGGCGTTGCGTGCCGCGTTTGTGGCTCTCGCCGACGGCAAACAGGTGGCGCTGCTGGCGCCGACAACGCTGCTGGTCGAACAACATTTTCAGATTTTTTCCGACCGTTTTGCCGAATGGCCGATACGAATCGCCGAGCTGTCGCGTTTTCGTTCAACAAAAGAAACCAAAACGGCTCTCGACGGTCTTGCAAACGGCAGTATTGATTTGGTGATCGGGACGCACAAATTGATTCAGCCCGATATCTGTTTTAAAAATCTGGGACTCGTCATCATCGACGAGGAGCACCGTTTTGGCGTTCGCCAAAAAGAGCAACTCAAAAAGTTACGCGCTGAGGTTGACGTATTGACACTGACCGCCACACCGATTCCGCGCACGTTGGCGATGTCGCTCGAAGGGTTGCGCGATTTTTCAGTCATCGCCACTGCGCCGCAAAAGCGGCTGGCAATAAAAACTTTCGTGTTTCCCTACTCGGCAGGCGTTATCCGCGAAGCAATCGTGCGCGAACTGAAACGCGGCGGTCAGGTGTATTTTTTGCACAACGAAATCCACACGCTGGCCGATAAAGCAGCACGAATCGCAGAAATGATGCCGGAAGCGCGTGTTGCCGTTGCGCATGGTCAAATGCCGGAACGTGAACTGGAACAAGTCATGCGCAGCTTTTACCAACAGCGCACGAACGTGCTGGTTTGCTCGACCATTATCGAAACCGGCATTGACGTGCCGAACGCCAACACCATTCTGATCGAGCGAGCCGACCGTTTCGGGCTGGCGCAACTGCACCAATTGCGTGGTCGCGTTGGTCGTTCGCATCATCAAGCGTATGCGTACTTGCTGACGCCTCCGGAAGAAGCACTGACAACGCGGGCAAAAAAACGCTTGGAGGCCATTCAACAGATGGAGCAACTCGGTTCCGGCTTTTACCTGGCCATGCACGATCTTGAAATCCGTGGCGCCGGAGAAGTGCTGGGAGAGGAACAATCGGGCGAAATCGCCGAAGTCGGCTTCCAGCTCTACGCCGATATGCTGGAACACGCTGTTAGCGCATTAAAAGCCGGACGCGAACCGGGTCTGGACGAACCCTTGCGAATCGCCACCGAAATTCATTTGCATCGGCCTGCTTTTTTGCCGGAATCGTATTGCCCCGATGTGCACGAACGGCTCGTGCTTTACAAGCGGCTGGCAAATACCTCCACGTTCGAGGCGCTTGACGTTCTATGCGAAGAATTGATAGACCGCTTCGGCCTGTTGACCGCTGAGGGAGAGGCGCTGATAGCCTGTCACCGCCTTCGCCTGATGACACGCCCTTACGGCATCACAAGGCTCGACATTGATACCGAACGCGCCATCTTCACCTTTACCGAAAAACCGGCGTTCGACCCCGGACATCTCATTTTGCTGATACAACGCGATAAACGAATCCGTTTCGCCGGCCCCCACCGTGTCAGGATCGAACAAAAAACATCCGGCATCGAAGAAACCATCGCCCTCGTTCGCGATTTTCTCTCGCAACTGAAGCTCGATACGGAATAA
>JAISPI010000092.1 GCA_031275075.1 Burkholderiales bacterium
GCTTTCTTCTTCTCCCTCCCCCGCAGGCGGCAATCTCTTCTCCCTTCCCCGCAGGCGGCAATCTCTTCTCCCTCCCCCGCTTGCGGGGGAGGGTCGGGGAGGGGGCATGTAGCCGATGTAGCGGTTCATTTGCCCCCCTCCCAACCCCCGATCAAAATCATTTCGGGGGCAGGCTCTTCCCCCGCAAGCAGGGGAAGGAGTCCGCAGAGGAAAGCCTGTAAAATTGTGTCTTCATGCTTTCTGCCCAATCCCCGGATTTATGACAACTGCCAAACCCACGTTTCAAGAAATCATTTTGCGTTTGCAGGATTTCTGGAACCAGCAGGGCTGCGCGCTGCTGCAACCTTACGACATGGAAGTCGGCGCCGGCACCAGCCACACCGCAACATTTTTGCGCGCGCTCGGGCCGGAGCTGTGGAAGGCCGCTTACGTGCAGCCTTCGCGTCGCCCCAAGGATGGTCGCTACGGCGAGAATCCCAACCGGATGCAGCACTACTATCAATATCAAGTGGTGCTGAAACCCGCGCCGGAAAATATTCTTGAACTCTATCTCGGCTCGCTCGCCGCGCTCGGCTTCGATCTGAAGAAAAATGATGTGCGTTTCGTCGAGGACGATTGGGAAAATCCCACGCTCGGCGCCTGGGGGTTGGGTTGGGAAGTGTGGCTGAACGGCATGGAAGTGACGCAATTCACTTACTTCCAGCAGGTCGGCGGCATCGACTGCAAGCCGATTACCGGCGAGATTACCTATGGCCTTGAACGGCTGGCGATGTATTTGCAGGGCGTCGAAAATGTTTTCGATCTGGTCTATGCGCCTGGGCTCAAGTATGGCGACGTTTTTCACCAGAACGAGGTGGAGCAAAGTGCCTACAATTTTGAGCACAGCGATGTCGAATTTCTGCTCGGCGCATTCTCGGCTTACGAAAAGCAGGCGCAATATCTGATGGCGCAACAACTCGCGCTGCCCGCCTACGAACAAATCCTTAAAGCCGCGCATACCTTCAACTTGCTCGACGCCCGCGGCGCGATCAGCGTTACCGAACGCGCCGCCTACATCGGCCGCATCCGCAATCTTGCGCGTAGCGTCGCGCAGAGCTATGTCGATAGCCGCGCCCGACTCGGCTTCCCGATGGCGCCCAAGGTTTGGGCGGATGAAGTGATGGCAAAACTCAACGAGAAGAAAGCCGTCTGATATGAGTACAAAAAATCTTCTTGTCGAATTGTTTGTCGAAGAACTACCGCCCAAGGCGCTGCCTGCGCTGGGCGCGGCGTTTGCGCAGCAACTGCATGAGCAACTCAAGGCGCAGGGGCTGGCGGCTGCGGATTCTCGCGTCACGTCCTGCGCTACGCCGCGCCGTCTGGCCGCGCACATCACGCAGGTAGTGGCCAAGGCGGCGGATCAAGCCTTGCGGCAAAAGCTGATGCCGGTCGCGGTCGGCTTCGATGCCAACGGTCAGCCCACGCCCGCGCTCATCAAAAAATTAAACGCCATCGGCGCGAGCGAAGCCGATCTGTCCAAACTCGTCCGCGCGCCGGATGGCAAGGCCGAAGCGTTGTTTCTCGACACCCTGTGCGCCGGTGTGACGCTGGCCGATGGTTTGCAAAAAGCTCTGCTCGATGCGATTGCCAAACTGCCGATTCCGAAGGTAATGAGCTATCAACTGCAAGACGGTTGGAGCAGCGTGAATTTCGTGCGCCCCGCGCACCGGTTGATTGCGTTGCATGGCGCTGATGTAGTGCCGGTTTCGGCGCTCGGCCTCACGGCGGGTCGCGAGACGCAGGGCCACCGCTTTGAGGCGAAGCAGCCGGTGATCTCGATTCGTGATGCCGACAGTTACGTTGAGCAGATGCAGAACGAAGGCGCAGTCATCGCGGGTTTCGCCGAGCGTCGCGCCGAGATTGCACATCAGTTGCAGGCCGCCGCCGCCAAAGAAGGCTTGACGCCGATTGAGGACGCGGCCCTGCTCGACGAAGTGACCGCGCTGGTCGAACGTCCCAATGTGCTGACCTGCCAGTTCGAGCCGGAATTTCTCGATGTGCCACAGGAATGCCTGATTCTCACGATGAAGGCCAACCAAAAATATTTTCCGCTGCTCGACGCCACCGGCAAGCTGACTCACAAGTTTTTGGTCGTCAGCAACATCACGCCGGACGATGCTTCGGCGGTCATCGACGGCAACGAATGCGTGGTGCGCCCGCGTCTGGCCGATGCCAAATTTTTCTTCGATCAGGATCGCAAGAAGTCGCTGGCCGACCGCGTGCCCGGATTGGCGAAGGTGGTCTATCACAACAAGCTCGGCACGCAGGGCGAGCGCGCGCAGCGCGTCGCGGCGATTGCTTCTGCGATGGGTCAGCAACTCGGCGGCGCAGCACTCGCGCAGCAGGCCGATCAAGCGGCGCTGCTGGCCAAGGCCGATTTGCTCACCGATATGGTCGGCGAGTTCCCCGAATTGCAGGGCATCATGGGCCGCTACTACGCGCTGCACGACGGCCTGCCCGCTGCGATTGCCGATGCTATCGAGGATCACTACAAGCCGAAGTTCGCGGGCGATACCCTGCCGCGTAATCCGGTCGGTGTTTGCGTGGCGCTGGCCGACAAGCTGGAAACGCTGGCCGGCATGTTCGGCATCGGCCAGTTGCCGACCGGCGATAAAGACCCGTTCGCGCTGCGCCGTCACGCGCTCGGCGTGATCCGCATGTTGATCGAACTCGATTTGCCGCTCGAACTCGGCGGGCTGTTCAAGGCAGCGCAAGTGAGCGATGAAAAAGTCGCTGCGCAACTGGCGGATTTCATCTACGAGCGTCTGGCCGGCAGTCTGCGCGAGCAGGGCTATTCGGCGCTGGAAGTCGATGCTGTGCTGGCCTTGCGCCCGCAGCGGCTCGGCGACACTCCCAAGCGCCTCGCCGCCGTGCGTGCTTTCGCGGCGCTGCCGGAAGCTGCAAGTCTGGCCGCTGCCAACAAACGGGTCGGCAACATTTTGAAGAAGGCCGAAGGCGAGGTTGCAGCGCGAGTGAACGCCGCGCTGCTCAAAGAACCCGCCGAAGTCGCGCTCAACGCGGCGCTGGCTGCAGTGAAGCCCAAGGCCGATGCCGCTTTCGATCGGGGCGATTACACCGCCGCGCTGCAATCGCTGGCGGCGCTGAAAGCGCCGGTGGATAAATTCTTCGACGACGTGATGGTGAACGCCGAGGACGCGCAACTGCGTAACAATCGCCTCGGCCTGCTGGCTGTGTTGCATCAAGCGATGAATCGCGTCGCTGATTTGGCTCGACTTTCCAGCTGAGCGATGACTGACTGGCGTTCATCAGCAATAAAAATTGCCATGATTTCGCGGAGTTGCAAAGAACATAAAGACTTTTTGTGTTCTCTGCGTTCTTTGCGGTTAAAATAATTTTTTGCCCCTGTTGTTTAATGCCGTTTCCGGTGCAAATAAGAATGAGAGGAAAAAAATCGTGGACATTTCTCGTGATTTTCCTGTTGGTTTGCGGTCAAGCAGATTGATCGTGCTTGACCGGGATGGCGTGATCAATCACGACAGCGCCTCCTTCATCAAATCGCCGGACGAATGGCGGCCGATCGACGGCAGTCTGGAAGCGATTGCCAAGCTGAATTTCGCCGGTTATCGGGTCGTTGTGGCGACCAATCAATCCGGGATAGACCGCGGTTTGTTTAATATGCAAACGCTAAACGCCATTCACGAGAAGATGCATCAGATGCTAAGTCCGCTGGGTGGGCGGATCGATGCGGTTTTTTTCTGCCCGCACACGGCACAGGCCGAATGTGAATGCCGCAAGCCAAAGCCGGGATTGTTCTACGCCATTGGGCAGCGGTTTCATATCGATTTGACGGGCGTGCCGTGTGTCGGCGATTCGTTGCGTGATTTGCAGGCGGCCGAAGCGGTCGGCGGTCTGCCGATTTTGGTACGTACCGGCAAAGGCGAAAAAACGCTGGCGGCGGGCGGGTTGCCCAGTCATACCTGGGTTTTTGCCGATCTGGCCGAGGCCACTGAAGCCTTGCTGGCCATAGGGCATGACTTGGCTGAATAGCCGCCGGATTTCGCTATGCGCTTATTCCTGGGTTCGCTGTTATTTGCCGTGTTTCAGGCGGTGCTGACATTTTTTTTCGTTCCGCTGTTCTGGTGTTTTTTCTGGATGCCGCCAGTGCAGCGTTACCGCTTTCTGTTGATCTGGCCGCGGCTCAATCTGTGGGCGGCGCGTGTGTTCTTGGGCATTCGTCACCAAGTGATTGGGCAAGAGCACCTGCCTGACGGAACGATCCCGCATGTGGTGTTAGCCAAACACAGTTCGACATGGGAGGTGCTGGCGATTCCGTTGACCGTGCCGCAGCCGTTATGCTTTGTCGCCAAGAAAGAATTGCTGGCGATTCCTTTTTTTGGTTGGGGACTCAAGCTGGCGTCGCCGATCATCATTGATCGGCAAGCCGGTGGTGAGGCAATGCAACAGATTTACACACAGGGCGAGACACGCCACAAAGAAGGCTTCTGGGTGATTCTGTTCCCGGAAGGGACGCGGGTGCCTCCCGGCCAGAAAAGGCGCTACAAAACCGGTGGTGCGCGGCTGGCGACGACATTGGCGGTGCCCGTGTTGCCGATCGCGCATAACGCAGGTTATCTGTGGCCGCGTGGCGTCTTCGGGAAACGCGCCGGTACGGTCACATTGTCCATCGGGAAACCGATTGCCTCCGTCGGCAAGGATGCGGCAACCTTGATGCAGGAAGTCGAAGACTGGATCGAAGCGGAAACTGCCCGACTCGGAGTGCCGATGGGAAAATGATTTCTTTTTCTCCCCCCTCTCTTGGCCTTCGGCCACCCCCCGATCAAAAGCACTTCGGGGGCAGGCTCTCTCCCTCAAGGGGAGAGGGATTCCATAGTCTCTCCGCGTCTTCGCGTGAGCATTCATTCGAATCAAAACCACTGTAGAGGAATCGCATGACGGTATCGACGGCAAGTGCTCGCACCATCATGCTTCAGGATACGTTGCTTTCGTACCAATTGATCCGCGCCGCCCGGCGGTCGGTGTCGGTTCGTGTCGAGGCTGATAGCGTCGTCGTGCGGGCGCCGCGTTGGCTGGCGATTCACGAAGTAGAAACAGCATTGCGTGAACGTGCCGCCTGGATATTCCGGACAATGGCGTGGTGGCAGCGCCACGCTCGGCCGTTGGTGAATCCGGCTTGGCACTCCGGGGCAGAAGTGTTGTACCGCGGCGCGATGCGGCCGTTGTCGGTGCGGCACGGACGCCGAAGCGATGTACGGTTCGATTTGTTGGGGTTTCAGGTGGAGGCGCTTTCTGCGGATTCTGTCTCTTTGGAACGGATGGTACGGCAATGGTGGTGGCGCGAGGCTGAAAAAGCCCTGATCCCGCGAACAGTAGCGATGGCGGCGCGCACGAAACGAACGCCCACGGCTATTCGCTTGTCGCGGGCGCGCGGGCAATGGGGAAGTTGCAATGCGCGCGGCGAAGTTTTGCTGAACTGGAGACTGATTTTACTGCCGCCAGAACTGGCCGACGATGTGATCGCGCATGAAGTGGCGCATCTGTGTGAACTCAACCATTCACCGCGTTTCTGGACAACGCTGGAAGCGTTACATCCGGGAACGCGTCAACGCCGACAGGCGCTGGCGGAATGGGCGGGATTGTTGCGCGAATGATAATCGGGTGTTCCGCTTACCGGAGATTACTCCGGTAACTCCGGCTTTTCGGAAATTCCAACGCTGCGCAGTGCTTCAGTCAGAACGGTGGCGAACGGTTCATTACTGCGGGTGTCGCGCCAGATGCCATGAAGGTCACGCTGAAAGTGATGGGCGCCGCCGGAACCGGCAAACCAGAGCTCTTCGCGCGGCGCATGCATGTTGATGATCCACTGCCGGTTGCCGACATCAAGGGTCAGGACGCTATTGCTCCGCTGCCAGTCAAGGTCGTGGTTGTTGGCAAGGGCTTCAAGCGCTTTTTCCAGAGCATCGAGAAGACGGTCGGCAGCTTCGGAAAACGGGGAAAGCGAAGACATGAGGATCAGCCGGAGAATGTTGGAAGATTAGTCGGAGGATTATATTGTAGCGCCCATCGAAACGCGGGGAAACGAGTACATACAGGTCGATTCTGCGGTAAAGTAACACCATCTTTTTTGAACGAATCGGCGTCCTCATGTTGATCGAAATGCGGCAAACAAGTTCTCCGGCGGTATCGGAAAAAGCGACCAGACGCGCGAGCGGGATTTTTTGGCGGCTGAGTTGCTTCGTGCTTCTCGGCTGTTTTCTCGGCGGTTGCGGTATCAAAGGGCCGTTGTATTTGCCGCAGGAAAAAACGGTGTCGACGGGATCGGCGCCTACCGAAAAAACGCCGGCTCCGGCCTCTCAGGACACAACGAAATGATGACGAATTTTTTTCAGGAACGTAACGGAACGCTGTACGCCGAAGAAGTGGCGTTGCCGGACATTGCCGAACGATTTGGCACACCGTGTTATGTGTATTCGCGGGCGGCATTGACGGCGGCAGCTCATGAGTTTCACACGGCATTGGACGGCACGGTTGATCTGGTGTGCTACGCGGTGAAAGCCAACGGCAATCTGGCGATTCTGAATTTGCTGGCGCGTTTGGGGTGCGGCTTCGATATCGTTTCGGGTGGCGAGCTGGCGCGTGTTCTGGCAGCCGGCGGTGATCCGGCGAAAACGGTGTTTTCCGGCGTCGGTAAAACGGTGGCAGAGATGGAAGCGGCGCTGCATGCTGGCATTTTGTGTTTCAACGTCGAATCCGCGGCTGAATTAAGCGCGCTGGCGGCAACAGCGGCGCGGTTGGGGAAAGTCGCGCCGGTGAGTTTCCGGGTCAATCCCGACGTTGATGCGAAAACGCATCCGTATATTTCCACTGGACTCAAGGAAAACAAATTCGGTGTGTCGTTCGACGAAGCGCAGATGTTGTACCGGCAGGCTGCGGCATTGTCGTCGCTGAGGGTGACTGGTGTCGATATGCACATCGGTTCGCAGATCACCGAGCTTGCGCCGTACCGCGAAGCAGCGGAGAAGCTGTTGCAGTTGGTAAAGGCATTGGAGGCGGATGGCATTGTTCTCGAACACATCGACATCGGCGGAGGCCTCGGCGTCCGCTATCGTGACGAGCAGCCGATTCCGTTGACCGTATTTGCGCAAATGCTGCGTGATGTATTTGCCGGACGCTCAGAACGGTTGTTCATGGAGCCTGGGCGGCGGCTGGTGGCGGACGCCGGGGTGCTGCTGACGCGCATCTTGTATTTGAAACCGGGGGCGTCCAAAAACTTTGCTGTCGTCGATGCGGCGATGACCGATTTAATACGTCCGGTGCTTTATGAGGCGTGGCATCCCGTGTGGGCAGTGACAAAAAACGCTGCCGGCAACGAGAAAATCTGGGACATTGTCGGGCCGGTATGCGAGAGCAGCGATTTTCTGGCGCAGGCGCGACCGCTTGCATTACGAGAGGGTGATTTGCTCGCTGTTGGCGTTGCGGGCGCTTACGCGATGGTGATGGGCTCGAACTACAATGCGCGTCCGCGCGCGTGCGAAGTGATGGTCGACGGCGATGAAATCACAATGATTCGTGCGCGTGAAAAAATTGAAAAGTTGTGGGAATCGGAGCAGATTCTTCAAAAATAAAATTAAAAAAATCTTCATTTCGATATGTGCGCGATGTGTGCAAAACCGCAACACATTGAAATTTGATGCTTTGTAAGCGTGTTGAATGCTTGCAAATCAGTGAAATGCGGTTAGAATGCGGCCAGCGGGTAAACGTTTTTGTCAAGCGTTAATGCCGTGACAAATTCAAAAATCCGCCGATACTAAGAGTCTCAAGAGATCTCAACAACTCAGACAGGAGTAATGAAAATGGCTGAAACTTTGATGTTTGGTGCTCCGGTAGCGGCAAAGCGTAAAGCGAAAAAAGCTACCAAAAAGACGGCAAAGCGTGCGGTAAAGAAGGCTGCCAAGAAAGTGGCGAAGAAGAGCGTCAAGCGCGTTGCCAAGAAAGCAACGGCAAAGAAGGCAGTTAAGCGCGTTGCCAAGAAAACGACCCGGAAGGTCGCCAAGAAAGCAGCAAAGAAGAGCGTCAAGCGCGTTGCCAAGAAAGCGACCAAGAAAGTCGCCAAGAAGGCGGTCAAGCGTGGCGTGAAGAAGACGGCCAAGAAGGCTGTCAAGAAGACGGCGAAAAAGGCTGTCAAGAAAACGGCGAAAAAGGGAGCGAAGAAAGTTGC
>JAISPI010000164.1 GCA_031275075.1 Burkholderiales bacterium
ATGACGTGAAGCCAGTGTACGGCGCTGCCGATGCCTTTTTCCTGCCGACGTTGTACGATCCGTTTCCCAATGCCTGCGTTGAGGCGTTAGCGTGCGGCCTGCCGTTGCTGACGAGTACGGGCTGCGGGGCGGCGGAATGGATTACCGAGGGGCAGAACGGCTGGGTGCGCGACGCGCTTGATGTGCCGGGTTATCAGGCGGCGCTGAAAGACTGGCTTACTCGCCGGGAAACGG
The DNA here is from genome assembly GCA_031275075.1 of Burkholderiales bacterium. Lineage (GTDB taxonomy): Bacteria > Pseudomonadota > Gammaproteobacteria > Burkholderiales > Casimicrobiaceae > UBA931. The sequence continues at coordinate 235 of JAISPI010000164.1, forward strand.
AGAATGGCCGTCAGACCTTGTGTGCGGCAGCGCGGGCGGCAGCGGAACCCCATACGTTGATGGCAATGGCGACGGCTTTGTCGGAATTGTATTCACAATTGTTGACATGACCACGCGTTGCCGACGATGGCAATGTCGCGGCCCGTGTTGTATTCACAATTGTTAACATGACGTGGAAATTTAAACGTAAAGTGCATGACACAATAGAGAGACTTTTTGTTAAGATAAAAGCTGTTAAGCCGCAGCAAGGAAGCAAGGATATTCGTTATGGCACATATAGAATGGACAGACGATCTGAGCGTTGGCATCGAAGCGATCGACAGGCAGCATCAGCGGATCATCGGGTATGTCAACAAGCTCTATGACAACTTGCATGACCGTCAGCTCTTGGCCGATGTGTTGGCGGACACTGTCGAATATACGGAATCGCACTTCGGGTTTGAAGAGACGATGATGGAGGAAGCGGGGTATCCCTATTTGCGGGCGCACAAACGCATCCACGATCTTTTCATCCGCCGTGTTGCAAAATACAAAGAGCGTTTCGTTGCCGGTGAAGATATCGGTGAAGAGCTTCATGACACATTGGTGCGCTGGCTCATTACCCACATCAAAAGTGAGGACGCCAATTACTCGGCCAGTCTGGTCGCCAAGTTTGGCAGAGACGAAGCGAAGATGACCAAGAAAAAAAGTTGGTTTGCACGGCTGTTCGGCGACTGAATCGAAAAAATGGCTGTCCGAACAATGCCCGGAACCTCCGGGCATTGTTTTAGTCGGTGAAAGCCAACTTGTCTATGCTTGATGCTTCCGGTGCGGTGTTTCTTGAGGGAAACGAGGTCGGAATGGGCTACAATCAACGGCCTTCCATGAACCCTTTTTAAATACAGCAGACGCGCGCGAGACGATCGATTTATGTCGACAACACCTTTTTCCAAACAGGTTGCCTTTGACGAGGCGTTAATCCGCAAATACGACGAGGCCGGGCCGCGTTATACATCGTATCCAACGGCCGACCGTTTTCATAACCGGTTTACCGAAGTGGATTACCAGAAGGCGCTGGCAGCGCGTCGCGAGATGTCGCCGCCGGAGCCATTGTCAGTGTATTTGCATCTGCCGTTTTGCAGCACGATTTGCTACTACTGCGCGTGCAACAAGATCATTACCAAGGATCATGGACGTAGCGCCAAATACATCCGCTATCTGGCGCGCGAACTTGATTTGGCAACGCGCCTCATCGAAGGTCGTGAGTCACGGGCGTTGAAACAACTGCACTGGGGCGGTGGTACACCGACCTTTTTGTCGCAGGAAGAAATGCGCGACTTGATGGGACACCTTCGTAAGCATTTCACCTTTACGCCGGACGCCGAGGTATCGATTGAAGTCGATCCGCGCAAAGTTGACGAGGCGACAGTTGTCCTGCTTGGAGAACTCGGTTTCAACCGTATTTCTGTCGGCGTGCAGGATTTCAATGCCGATGTACAAAAAGCGATCAACCGCATTCAGAGCGAAGAAGAAACGCTGGCGGTTATCCATGCGGCTCGCGCTCATGGTTTTGTTTCGGTCAACATCGATTTGATTTACGGGCTTCCCAAACAAACGCTCGCGGGTTTTGCCGAAACGCTCGACCGCGTGATTGCCGTCTCGCCTGACCGCATCGCGTTGTACAACTATGCACATGTACCGCACATGGCCAAGCCGCAGCGCCGCATTGCGCTCGAAGACGTGCCGAAGCCAGAAGACAAACTGCGCATTCTGGCGCTGGCGATCGAAAAACTGGGCGATGCGGGGTATGTGTATATCGGTATGGATCATTTCGCCAAACCGGATGACGAACTGGCGCGTGCCCAGCGCGAAGGGACGCTGCATCGTAACTTTCAGGGCTACACCACGCATGCTGATTGCGATCTTCTGGCGTTCGGCATTTCCGGTATCGGCAAAGTCGGGTCGACCTATGTGCAAAGCGTCAAAACGCTGGACGATTATTACGCGATGCTTGATGCGCAGAAGCTGCCGGTATTGCGTGGTTACACGTTGACGCGCGATGATGAATTGCGCCGCGCGGTGATCCAGCAGTTGATGTGTCAGTTTGAGCTTGTGCCGACGAAAGTCGAAGCCCAATGGGGAATCAAATTCGATGATTGTTTCGCTACTGAGCGCGCGGCATTGCGGCCGCTTGCCGAAGATGGCTTGATCGAAGTGCTGTCCGACCGGATTAAAGTGACCGACCGCGGTCGCCTTCTTGTGCGTACGGTTGCGATGGCCTTCGACCGTCACTTGCGCGAAGCGGAGACACAAGGCAAGTATTCGAAAGTGATTTAATGCGGGAGCATCAGCGAATCTGTGACGGGTGTGTTTTCCTACGGCGTTTGTCGGGACGGATCTGTCGCAAGGCTGAACAACGGCTGCCATGCGATTTTTATTTATCTGGCTGAATCAAAGAAGCAGGCTATTCAATGAAAAAAATACTGGTTCTGGGCGTAGGCAATGTCCTGTGGGCCGATGAAGGTTTTGGCGTGCGCGCGGTCGAGGCGCTGCATGCTGCGTACCGTTTTGACGAACAGGTGACACTGATGGACGGCGGCACGCAGGGGTTGGCGCTTTACCCGTATCTGATGGCAGCATCGCATGTGTTGGTGTTCGACGCTATCGATTTCCATTTGCCGCCGACGACGCTGAAGGTATTGCGTGATGCTGAGGTTCCGGTTCATTGTTCTACCAAAGTGTCGCCGCACCAGACGACACTGAGCGAGGTGCTGGCGCATGCGTATCTGCTGGGCGCCGAACCGGAAAAAATCACTGTGATCGGCGTGCAGCCGGAGGTGCTCGACGATTTCGGCGGTAGTTTGCGCGAGGGTGTCAGAAAACGGGTTTCGGAAGCAGTGGCGCTGGCGGCTGAAGAACTGGAACGTTGGGGCGCTACAGCAGTGAAGCGCGAAGACGGGGAATCTGTGCCGCCGTTGAATGCGCAGGCGCTGACGCTTGAAGTGTACGAAGGCGAACGTCCGCCAGAAGCGGTAGCTTGCAGGGCTGGCGATGCGCGTGTTTTGTCGATGAGGAAATAACCATGTGTGTTGGCATTCCGATGCAGGTGACCGAAGCGGGAGACCTGACTGTCTGGTGCGAAGCGCGCGATGGCGGGCGGCGTGAACGGATCAACATGTTATTGGTCGGCGACCAGGCGCCGGGAACTTGGGTATTGACGTTTCAGGGTTCTGCGTTGCGGGTGATGACGCCGGAAGAAGCGGCGCAAACCAGTGACGCATTGTTGGCGCTGGCGCAAACCATGAGCGGTGACATGTCGCAACTCGATAGCTTGTTTGCCGATTTGGTTGATCGTGAACCGCCTTTACCGCCGCACTTGCAGGCCGAGCTTGCGGCGAACAAAGCGAAATCCTTGTCATGACAGCCGCCGGAATTCCACCGCTGATCGCGCGGCTTCTCGAGCGCCCCGATGCTTTTGAAATTCCGCTCGACGCGTTCGACGACGTGTTGAAAAAAACGCCTGGGCTGCTGCTGCTTTTTTTCACTGAAGACCCAGTGCGCTACCGCGAAACGCTCGATCTTGCAGTGATTGCGCCGGAACTTTTGACGAGTGTGGGCGAACCAATGTGTCTCGGCGTGTTGTTGCCGGAAACGGCGCGTGTGCTCCAGCCGCGTTACGGTTTCCGGCGCTGGCCGGCGTTTGTGTTGCTGCGCGATGGGCAGTATCTGGGCGCTATTGACGGCATGCGGACTTGGGACGAATATCAGCAGAAAATGACGCACTTGCAGCAGGCGGCGCCGAGTCGGCCGCCGGCAGTCGGGGTGACGGTCAGTTCTGCCGAGAGTGACGGGCATTGCCACTAAACATAAAACAACGGATGTATCAATGAAACCGCTTTCCATACCGATTCATGCTGCGCCGGCGGATGTCCGGCACAAAGACGAAGCGTTGCAATACCCCGAAATGCCGAGAGGGATGTCAACATTTTCGATGCCGCATGTGCCGGAAGACGCTGATACCGCAACGATGGTGGCAGCGCAGCAATTGTTGCAAACATTTCTCGATGAGCTAAACAGTTGGACGTTTGATGCGCGGGTGGCTGGCCCGCGGCTCGATCTGCTGGGACAGCCGGCGGCAGTATTGGATGTTCTGAACAGCGTGTTGGGAGAGGGCGAAGTTAGCGCCCAGGTCGAAGGACTGCCCAATCACGACGTGCTTGTACAGGAATCGGTCTTCACCGGCATTTGGCGGGTGCGCGAACTTGATGCGGAAGGCAAAGAGACGGCGCATTGGCTTGAGGCGGGCAGTTTGCCGGTCATACTGCTTGATGCTGCGCACCTTGGCACGCAGCCGATATTGCCGGAGGTTGCTTTTCCGGAAGGGGCAATGAATGCGCCGGCCTTGTTCACCGAAATTCGCGCGCAACTGGCGTTGTTCGATGCTGATGGCACAGCCTTTCCGGCCTTTCCGCACGAAATTAATTTGACGCTGTTGCCGCTAACGCCCGCCGACCATCAGGCGTTGCAGGAGGCGTTGCCGGTAGGAGCCGTGGCGATCATTTCAAAAGGCTTCGGCAGTTGCCGCGTCACATCAACAGGAACACGTCATATCTGGCGTGTCCAGCATTTCAACAGCAAAAACACATTGATTCTGAATACATTGGCCATTGTCGAACGGCCATCGCCAATTCTGGCGGCGGCTGAAGATATCGAAGATACGCGCAAACGGCTCGCGGAATTGATTGCCTGGATGCGCGCTGATACGGAGGCATGATGGCGCTTTTTGAAGGTTCTTATCTCGGTGACAACAGCAAAATCGGTCCGACCACACGGCTCGAATGCAAAGTGTGCTGGTATGTATACGATCCGGTTGAGGGAGATTCCGAATGGCAGATCCCGACAGGTGTGCCATTTTACGATTTGCCGGAACATTGGACTTGTCCACTGTGCGGCGCGACCAAAGATCAGTTTCTGGTACTGAGCGACGAGACGTAAATGACGAACGAAATTCTTACAGCTTCCGCTGAAACGCCGTTACCCGATCCGTCATCGCGTCTTTGTGCGGTGTTCGAGCGCATTGCTCACACGCGAATGCAGGGGTTGCCTTTTCTCAACCCGGCATTGCGTGTGGAAGCGGTTGGTTTTCGGTTTTGGCAGGAATTTTGGCTGGGTGTGATGGTGACGCCGTGGGCGATGAATCTGATGTTGTTGCCGCGCGAGGCGGAACGATGGCCGGCTGTTGCTCGTGGTGAACGCCGGCATTATCAATTTCCGGCCGGCAGCTACGATTTCATCATGGCGCACGACGACACGCTCGGTGAATACATGATGTGCTCGTTGTTTTCACCGGTACAGCAGTTCGGCGATCATGAAACGGCGCGGCTGACGGCGGAATATGCATTGAAAGCGTTGTTTGAAAGCGATGCACCGGCAGTGCCGGGCGAAGAAACGCCAAAACCGACATTACAAGAGAAATTAGCGACACCGATATCGAAGCGCGATTTTTTGCGAGGCCGTTTTTTAAGTGGCCGCAAGGGTGCGGCGGAATGAAACGCCGACTGACATTGACGTTGATAACGGACGGCGAACGCGTGAGCGCGCTCGATGTGCAATTGCCGCGTTTCGATGCGACAGCGTTGTTGGGACGACAGCAGGCATCGGCAGCGAAGACATTATTGCCTTCGGTTTTCGGCATTTGTGCGCAGGCGCAGGCCGCAGCGGCGGCAGGCGCGGTCAGCGCGGCACTTGGTCAACCGTTGTCGCCGGCGCTGATCGCAGGACACACACTGGCGGTGCAGATCGAAAGCGTTCAGGAAAGTCTGCGCTCGTTGTGTCTTGGTTTACCGGAAGCGTTGTGTTCGCGGCAGACGGCACAAGGCGCGGCGCTGATCGCTGATTTCGCGCAGGCATGGCGCGACGGCACGGCGTTTCTGACGCGGCTGCAAAAAACGCTGCGCAACGAAACGCACGACGATAGGGCTTCGGCGCTTGCTGCGTTGACGCAAGAAGCAAAACCGATGGCTCAAGCATGGGATGCGTTTTGCGCGCGCTATGTTTATGGTGTTTCCGTTTTGCACTGGCAGGGAGAAGATATTGTATCGAATGAGGCATTGCCGGTGATGCGTTGGTTTCAACAGATGGCCGGGGAGGTTCCGGCATTGGGACATATGGCGTTGTCGCCATTGCCGCTGGCGATGTTCCGTGCCGGCAAGCTGTCTTGGCAGGCGTTGGTCGATGAGCCTTACGACGCGAGTGCCTGGTGGCGCGCGCAACCGGATTCGCGAATGGCGCCGGTGGCAGCGCGTTTCGACAACAGTGTGGCAGCGCGGTTGTGGGCGCGTCTCGTCGATGTGGCGGGAACATTGAGCGGATTGCTCAATGCGGAAACAGTGGAAGCAGGCAAACCGTGGCTTCGTATGCATTCGCTCGACAGCGGTGACGGCATCGCGGAGGTCGAATGTGCGCGTGGCGTACTCGTGCATCGGGCGCAACTGAAGCAGCAAAACATCGTTGCCTATGAGGTGTGCGCGCCGACCGACTGGAATCTGCATCGTCAAGGTGTGCTGACGACGCTACTTGATCAGCCTGCATCTGATGTTAGTCAATTACGAACATACGCCACCTGGCTGGTTCAGGTACTCGATCCGTGCGTCGCTTTTGACATTGAGGTTGTTCATGCATGAAATGTCACTCGCCGAAAGCATGCTGGAAATCGTCGAAAACACGGCGCGAAAGCATCGTGCGCAGCGAGTGACATCGGTGCAGTTTGAATTGGGCGCGTTGTCGCACGCCGACCGTGATGCGCTGGCGTTTGCGTTCGATGTGGTGGCGCGCGGCAGTGTTGCCGAAAACGCGCGTTTTGAAGTCATCGAGGTTCCGGGAGCGGCTTGGTGCATGCTGTGTTCGAAAACAGTGACACTGGCGAAATTCGGAGAAGCTTGTCCGGAATGCGGGCATTATCAATTAACGGTGACGCAGGGTGATACGATGCGGATTTCATCAATTGAAATTGTTTAGGAAACAAAGGAGACGGTTATGTGTTCAACCTGCGGTTGCGGTCACGGTGAAGTGAAAATCGGTGGAGTGCCGGCCGAAGAACGGCATGAGGGACACGGCGATTCGCATTGGCACCAACACGAAGACGGAACTTGGCACAATCATACGCACAGTCACCAACATGCGCACGAGCACTCACATGTGCATACGCATGGCAGCGAATCGCACAGCCATTCCCATGTGCATGCGCACAGTCACTCGCATACACACGAAGAGTCGCTTACCGGGAGCCACGGCCACGGTGATCGCGATCATCCGCACAGTCACGAACATTCGCACGATCATGAACATGCGCCACTGGGCGCGGTTCATGCGCCGGAGGTGTCGGCGGCGCGGGTGATCGAAATCGAGCGAGACTTATTGGAAAGAAACGATGCGATCGCGCGGCAGAACCGACAACAATTCGTCGATCGGGGTTTGTTTGCGCTCAATCTGGTGTCGAGTCCCGGCTCGGGCAAAACAACGCTTTTGGTGCGTACCATCGAATCGCTGCGCGGCGATGTGGCATGTGCGGTGATTGAGGGCGACCAACAGACCGAAAACGACGCGGATCGCGTGCGCGCCACTGGCGCGCCGGCCATACAGATCAATACCGGAAAAGGTTGCCATCTCGATGCGCGAATGGTTGCGCTGGCACTGCCGAAGTTGCCGAAACTTGAGGATGCGTTGTTGTTTATCGAAAACGTTGGTAATCTGGTATGTCCCGCAGCGTTCGATCTTGGCGAAGCGCACAAGGTGGCGATTCTCTCGGTGACTGAAGGCACCGACAAACCGTTAAAATATCCCGATATGTTTCACGCTGCGGACGTGCTGCTAATCAACAAGATTGATTTGTTGCCGTATGTCGATTTCGATGTTGAACAGGCAATTGTTTACGCACGCCGGATACAGCCGAAGTTGACGGTGATGAAAGTATCGGCAACGACCGGTGAGGGTATGGACGATTGGCTTGTATGGTTAAAACGCGGCGTTGAAGTGGCACGTACCACACGGCTGAACGATGTTCAGACGTTGCGGAAGAAGATTGCAGCGCTGGAAGCGCAACTGCGGGAACGTTGAACATGTATTGGGGCGGATAACCCATTTTTCTGAAATGCCTTCCCGTTTTTCACCCGCCATTTTACTGATGGGGCCGACGGCGAGCGGCAAGAGCGCGTTGGCGCTCGAACTTGCCAAGCATTTCGATGGTGAAATCATCAGCGTCGATTCGGCGCAGGTCTATCGCGGAATGGATATCGGCACCGCTAAACCGGATGCGGAAACGCGCGCAAGTGTTCCACACCATTTACTCGACCTGATTGATCCGACTGAGCCCTATTCGGCCGCACGTTTCGTTCGTGATGCGCTTGTTGCCGTTCGAGATATCCGGACGCGCGGCAAGCGACCGCTTCTGGTGGGCGGCACCATGTTGTATTTCAAAGCGCTGCTTGAGGGGTTGAGTGCGTTGCCGGCGGCGAATGAGACGGTGCGCGCCGAACTTGATGCGAGGGCTGCGAGTGATGGCTGGCCGGTATTGCATGCCGAGCTTGCAAGTGTCGATCCGGTCGCCGCCGCGCGCCTCAAGCCGACTGACGCGCAACGCATCCAACGCGCGCTCGAAGTGTGGCAACTTACAGGTGTGCCGTTGTCACAATTGCAGGGGCAGCGACAAGGGCTGCAACGAACCGATGAAACACTGGGGTCGCCTCTGTGCCTGGCATTACTTCCGAACGACCGAAAGATGTTGCACGAAGCAATTGCTCAACGTTTTGATGGCATGTTGGCAAAGGGATTGGTTACTGAATTGCGAACATTGCGGTCGCGTTATCCGTTAACACCGTCCATGCCGTCCATGCGTTGTGTCGGTTATCGACAGGCCTGGACGTATCTCGATGGCGGGCATGACGAAGCTGCGCTACGCGCTACCGGCATTGCGGCGACGCGGCAACTCGCCAAACGGCAGATCACCTGGTTGCGCAGCATGTCGAATCTGTTGACGGCGGATCCGTTTACAGAGGATGTAAACACTTGGGCGCAGACGCTGGTGGCAAGGGCATAAAACAAGATGTTGTACTTTCCCGGACGCAGAGTGATCGATAATCCGATAAGCCCATGTGGTATTCTATTCAAATCAACAAAACTCCCCGGGAAAACCGGACACATTTGCCGAAGATTAAAAAATGGTTGATCCGTTTTTAGCCCCATCCAAGTCGCAACGAAAACGAGAGATGCACGAGGTTCAGGCGCTGGGCGAAGCATTGGTGAGATTGAGTGTGGTCAAACTGAAAAAACTCGACCTTCCTGAGCGCTTGTTCGACGCCATTGTTGCGGCGCAGACGATAACGCGACACGAAGCGCGACGGCGGCAGATGCAATTCATTGGACGGTTGATGCGTGATGTTGATCCTGCTCCGATTCAGGCGTTGCTGGCGGCGCAAGTGGCGGTTCCTGTTGCCGAGAAGGCGAGGATGGCGCTGCTGGAAGATTGGCGGCAGCGGCTGCTGGAGGAGCCGGCGTCGGCGCTTGCGGCGTTGACGGAAAAATTTCCTGACACGCTCTCGGAAGACGTGCGCGAAACATGGCGGCAACGTATCGAGCAGGCGCAACAGGAACGCCTTCAACCGCAGGTAACACCTCGGCATTATCGAATGTTGTTTCAGGATTTGAAAAAACTTTTCGACACGCATACCGATAAAACTTCAGAACAGGTTTCATTATGAACACTTCACCGTTGCGTATTGCTCTGGTGTCGGTCAGTGACCGCGCTTCTCAGGGCGTTTATGAAGATCAGGGAATTCCTGCTTTGCGCGACTGGTTGACACAAGCGTTGAAAACGCCAGCGTATTTTGAAGAACGGTTGATTGCCGATGAACAATCAGTGATTGAGCGCACGTTGATCGAATTGGTCGATGAAATGGATTGTTCGTTGGTGCTAACCACCGGCGGCACCGGCCCTGCGATGCGCGATGTCACACCGGAAGCAACAGCGGCGGTTGCCGACAAAATCATGCCCGGTTTCGGCGAGCAGATGCGGCAGATTTCGCTGTATTATGTGCCAACGGCAATTTTGTCGCGTCAAATCGGCGTCATTCGGAAAAAGGCTCTGATTCTGAATTTACCGGGGCAGCCGAAGGCGGTTCGTGAAACGCTGGAAGGTGTCAAGGGCGAGAACGGGGAGACACGGGTGCAGGGCATTTTTGCGGCCGTGCCATACTGTATCGAATTAATCGGCGGGCCTTACATCGAAACCCATGACGCTGTTTGTCCGGCGTTTCGTCCAAAATCCGCGCGCCGTCCCGCAGCATAGCGAGTAAAATAGCACCCTCATGCATTTTGGAGCCGCAACATGGCGATAGCACCTGTCCCTGAAATTCTCGCTGAGCTGAAAGCTGGCCGGATGATTATTTTGGTCGACGAAGAAAACCGCGAGAACGAAGGCGATCTAATGATTGCGGCGGAGTTCGTGACACCGGAAGCAATCAATTTCATGGTGACATACGCGCGCGGACTCGTTTGTTTGACCCTGACGCCAGAACGCTGTCAGCAATTGAAGCTGCCGTTGATGACATCGGCCAATCGTTCTTCACATGGCACGAATTTCACGTTGTCGATCGAAGCGGCAGAAGGGGTAACGACCGGCATTTCTGCGGCCGATCGGGCTTGTACAATCCGAAAAGCAGTTTCGCTTGACGCCAAGCCGGAGGATTTGGTGCAACCTGGACACATTTTTCCGCTGATGGCGCAAGCTGGCGGTGTATTGGTGCGAGCCGGTCACACGGAAGCAGGTTGCGATTTGGCGCGAATGGCAGGGTTAATGCCGGCAACGGTGATCTGCGAAGTCCTCAAAGAGGATGGCACGATGGCGCGTTTACCAGATCTCGAAATTTTTGCGGCGAAACATGGATTGAAAATCGGCGCGATTGCAGATCTGATCCATCACCGCAGCCAAAACGAAACGTTGTTGGAGCGGGTTGCGCAACGTCTGTTGCATACAGCTGTCGGCGCTTTTGAGTTGTTTATTTATCGCGACAAGCTGACTGACGCAACGCATTTGGCGTTGGTTCATGGAACGCCGACGCCGGAACAAGAGACGCTGGTGCGTGTACACGAACCGATCTCGATCATAGACTTTCTGGATGAACAAAGCGAGTCGCACGCCTGGGGCGTATTTCCGGCATTACGCGAACTGACGAAAGCGCCTGCGGGCGTGATGGTGTTGTTGCATCGTCCGGAGAGCTCTCAGGATTTACGTTGTCGCGCGGCAGTGGGCAAACGGAATACCGATGCAACAATGGCGTTGCGCGACTACGGCATTGGCGCTCAGATTTTACGCGACTTGAATGTTCAGAAAATGCGGTTACTGGCGCGGCCACGGAAAATGCCGAGCATGACCGGCTTCGGGTTGGAAGTGACGGGTTTTCAGGAACAGGAGCCGCTGAACGCGCAGTAATGTATAACGCTCAATTTTTTAAACGATGATGAAACCTCACGAAATCCCCAGTAAAACGCACGCAGCCGGAATGCGCATCGGTATCGTATTGGCTCGTTTCAATACCGAAATCGGTGAAGGGCTGCTCAAGGGCGCGTTGCGCTTTTTACACGAAAAAGGCGTGATTGATACACATGTTTCACTGGCTCGGGTTCCTGGAGCGTTGGAGATTCCGCTGGCGTTGCAGGGGATGGCGCAAACTGGACATTTCGATGCGTTGATTGCGCTGGGCGCGGTGATTCGTGGCGAAACCTATCATTTCGAAATCGTCAGTAATGAGTCGGCGCGCGGCATCAGCGACATTGCGCTTGATTTCGATATTGCGATCGGTAATGGCGTGTTGACGTGCGAAACGGATAAACAGGCGCTGGTGCGAATGGATCAAAAAGGCTACGAGGCTGCGCTGGCAGCCGTCGAATTGGCCAATACGCTGGAGCGTTTGCGAAAAAATGTCGACTGAAATACCGAAAGATACGTCGGTGAAACCACCAGTGGCGAAGTCGTCGACAGGCAAGATCGACTTCATGAGCCGTCGTCGGGCGCGGGCGTTGGTGGTACAGGGACTTTATCAGTATCAACTAACGCAGGCAGCGGCTGACGACATCCGGCTGTATCTGATGGACAGTCCGAATTACGCACGTTGTGATGAGACGTATTTTGACGCGCTGTGGCGCGGCGTCAGCAGTCGGTACGAGTCGTTGCGTGACTGTTTTGCGCCGTATGTCGCAGCCGAACGCACCACGCAAGCATTGTCGCCGGTCGAAACGGCGATTCTCGTTCTTGCCGCTTGGGAATTATCGGAACGGTTGGATATTTCTTACCGGATCATTCTCAACGAAGCCATTGACCTCGCCAAAGCATACGGGGGCACAGACGGCCACAAATTCGTCAACGGCGTACTCGATAAACTGGCAGCGCAGTTGCGTGCTGACGAAATTCGGACGCTTGGCAAGAAAAAATAACAGCCGAACGGTCAGGCGCTCAGGGATCAAGAGCGATCCGGTGGATAGTCAACGTTTCCGTAGGTGTTTGCAGTTCGATATTCAAACGCAACCGTTCAGCGATAACGTCTTTCTTTATCCAATCTTCGGGCCACAGCAACGGAATATCAAGGCGCACGAATCCATCGACGAACGGCATTGCTTTGGGCGTCGTTATCTGAGAAAGCACCTGCCACTCCGTTTCCGGCGCGCGTTGCGCGGCAACAGTTAATTGAGCAATGGATGTGCTCGCGGTTTCGGGGATGATCAATCCCAACGTTTTCAGACGCGGCGTTCGCAGTATCTGATCAGCGGGGGAGAGCAATTCGATGTGTTGATGGCTGGCGGTAAGCGCCAGGGCGCCGGTCTTTGCTTGCAAGCGTCCGACAGAAGCGATCCAACCGTCGTCGCTGGCATGGCGTGCGCTGCCGAATGTCCACAGTCTTACGCTTTCGGGAAAGAAAGCGCGAGACACCATGAAATCGCGCATCGCATCTTCCGTGCCAGTGTTGAGAAACGATGTGTAAGACACGTAAGCAGGGTCGTCGGCGAACAATCCGTTGCTGCCGTTCCACGCCATATGAGC
>JAISPI010000009.1 GCA_031275075.1 Burkholderiales bacterium
GCACAACTGAAAAAGATCGCCGTATCGAGAATTGATGCCAGCACCGAAGCAATCAGCGGCGCCCGCCACCAGCTTTGCCGCCGCAGCCGGTGGAATACTGAAATATCCAACAATTGTGACGAAAGAAAAGCGATGCCGGAGGCCGCCGCGATACGTACCGGCGCCAGCAAGGCTGAAATACAAACCGCCAGCGCAAAGCCCAGCCAGGCGACCTGTCGTGTTGCCTGCGGTCCAACCCGACGGTTGGTCAGCCCTGAAACAAGAAATGCCACCGGATAAGTAAACGCGCCGTAAGTCAGCCAGTCATTGATCGGAAACTGCACCAGCCAATTCGACGACACAACCACCACCGCCATGGCCAACATGGCCGGCCACAGTCGTAAAAGGTCTTGCCATTTCAGCGTTGTATCAGACATGGTCATCAGACTTCAAAAAAATTCTCGCCGTTTTTCTACGGCGATATTCTACGGCGAGTTTCAAAAAAGAGGGGCGTTTATCTTAACGGTAATGGCCGGAGAATGCTCCACTTTTCCTTTTAACCCACCGAAACCAATATCCACAATTTTTGTGGATAACTGTGTGCAGGAATGCGCATGAACCGCGGCGCAACGTTGACCTCCGCCGATGCGCAGATTTTGAACGCCGGAAGCACTGCGTCATTGACTGGCAGGCGCTTATCTGTTCGGTTTCGTTACACTGGCGCAAATTCAAGTGTAGGCTTGAGGCATCGCAATTCCGCCGCAATTTTTGTCGATATGTTACTCTACCTGATAACCATTGTTGTGTTACCGTTGGCCTCACGCAATGTGCCAACCGTCCGGTCGGGCGCGTCGGTTTCTCTCGGCAAACCTTTTCACCCGAACAACTGATCCGAATCGCCACAGCAAGAAAAGTCCCACCCCTTTAGCAAGGAACAACCTTATGAAATGGATTCACCTAAAAGCACTTCTGATCACCACCACGCTGTTTTGCACATCGCCGATATCGACAGCGGTTTTCGCACAGGAAAAGACCGTCGAACCTCTGAAAATCGGTTTCGTTTACGTCAACCCGATTGGCGACGCCGGCTGGACGTACCAGCACGATCTGGCGCGCGTTGCCCTTGAAAAGAAGTTCGGCAACAAGATTCAAGTCAAATACGTTGAAAGCGTGCCCGAAGGCGCCGACGCCGAGCGCGTGATCCGCGATCTGGCGCAAAGCGGCCACAAACTGATTTTCACCACCTCGTTCGGCTTCATGAATCAGACGCTGAAAGTCGCCAACCAGTTTCCCCAAAATTTTTTCGGGCACGCTACCGGTTTCAAAACCGCCAAGAACATGGGATTCTACAACGCCCGTTTTTATGAAGGCCGTTACCTTGCCGGCATCATCGCCGGCAAAATGACCAAAACCAACACCGCTGGTTATGTCGCTGCTCATCCGATTCCGGAGGTGCTGATGGGCATCAACGCCTTCACGCGCGGCATGCGGAGCGTCAACCCGAACGCGCAGGTCAAAGTGGCGTGGACCAATTCCTGGTACGAGCCGGATCGTGAGCGTAGCGCCGCCAACACCCTGATTTCACAAGGCGCTGACATCCTGACCCACCATTCCGACTCAACCGCTGTTGTTCAGGCTGCCGAAGATAAAAAAATCTACGCCATCGCCTATCACAGCGATATGTCAAAATACGGCCCCAACGCGCAACTCGCAGCCGTCACGCATCACTGGGAAAACTACTACACCGGCGTCGTGCAATCGGTACTCGACGGCGCCTGGAAACAGGGCAAAGTTTGGGGCGGCGTCAAGGATGGTTTCATCAAGGTCGGCCCGATTCATTCCGCCGTCCCGGCCAACGTCATCGCACTGGTCAAAACGGCTGAAGCCGACATTGCTGCCGGCAAACTACATCCGTTCACCGGCCCGATATGGGACAATGAAGGCAAGGAACGCCTTGCCAGCGGCCAGCCCATCACCGATGAAGCTTTGTTGAAGATGGATTACTACGTCGAGGGGGTTCAGGATAAGTTGCCGACTGCGAAATAACCGTTTAAAGACACCAACTTTTACCCAATCTTTACATTGCGTTGACACCTCTTAATGTTAAACCTTCTATACTGGCCTCACCTACCAGACAACCTTCACGAAAGGAATGCGCCATGAAGAAGACACTGATGATTACGGCTATCGCTCTGGCCGCCACGCTCGGCATGACCTTAAACGCCACCGCCAGAGGACCGAATTTCGATCCTGCTAACTGTCCTGTTGCCGGTTGCCCTGCGCCAGACTGTCCTGCTGCCTTTGCCGGCAAGAGGGGATATGGCCCCGGTTATCACCGCGGTGGCGGAGGTGGCGGTCGCATGTTGAATGACCTCAACCTCACCGATGCGCAGAAAGCACAGATCCGCGACATCAGGATACAGCAGCGAGAGGAAACGCATGCAAAAATCCGTACCATCCTGACACCGGAGCAACAAGCGGTTTTCGATGCCCGCAAGCAACAACGGGACGCGTGGTTTGAGCAACAGAAAGACTGGTTCTGGTAAACCACCGTCAAAAAAACCGGGGCATCTCCTTGCAGGGGCACGTTCTTCGTGCCCCTGTTTGCCATAAAATACAGTAACCTTCTCAAATGCGTTCGCTGTTCTGGAAAATCTTCTGGAGTTTCTGGCTCGCCATCGTGCTGATCGGCGGGTTGACGTTCGTACTTGGCCGCTGGATGGCCGAAGAACGCTGGCTGATGTCGTTCTACCCGAATTTGTCTTCTTACGCGCCGCAATGGACGACGCTCTATGAAAAAGAAGGTCTTGCCGCTGCGCAACAATTCTCGGTACAGCAAGCGCGTAACAACAACATCCAGGCCAGCGTCCTCTCTGTTGACGGCGAACTGCTCACCCCCCTGATGTCGCGCCGTGACATTAACCCCGGAATGGGGCAAGGGATGAGACAAGGAACAGGGCAAGGCGCCGGACGAGGCCGCGGCATGGGGCGCGGCCACTTCAGCCAGGATTTCCATCGTATTATTTACGAATACACTTCGGAAAGCGGCAACCCTTATATTTTTCGCTTTCTGTTGCCGGCCCAGCAAGTGCGTTCCTGGCAAGCGCGCACACTGTTCTGGCCGCTTGTCACTGTTATCGCTTTGTTTGCCATCACGCTGGCGAGTTGGTTGCTAAGTCTGACGATTACCCGGCCGATTCATCGCCTGCGTGATGCTGTCGAAAAACTCGGAAGAACCGATTATCAGAGCGCCCAACTCCTCCATATCAGCCGTCGTCACGACGAACTCGGCATGCTGGCGCGTGAATTTAACCAAATGGGCGAACACCTGCAAACACAAATCGCCAGTCAGCGCCAGTTGTTGCGCGACGTGTCACACGAATTGCGTTCACCGCTCGCTCGGCTACGCATCGCGCTGGGGTTGGCCGAACGTCAGGTCGAAACGCGCGAGATTTCGCCGGAAACTTGGGAAAAGCTGCAACGCGAATGCGATCGCCTTGACCGGTTGATTGATGAAATTCTAACCCTGTCCCGTTTTGATTCGCACGCCGAAGCAGCGCAGCCGGTCAATCTCAGTGTATTGCTTCGAGAGACATTGGCCGAATTCCCTGACCTTCCCGTCAAGCTCGACACGCCAACCGAACTGTGGGTGCAGGGTTGGCCGGCTTGGCTCGAAAAGGCGCTGTCCAACCTGTTACGTAATGCCGCGCGCTTCAACCCACCGGATACGGCTCTCGATATCGCCCTTTCTACCGACGGCACAACGCACACGCTGTGTCTGCGCGATCATGGCCCCGGTTGCGCCCCAGCGTTGTTGCCACGGCTGGGCGAACCGTTTTTACGCGCCCCCGGCCAACAAACGGCCGGTTACGGTCTGGGGTTGGCCATCGTCAAACGCGCTATCGAGCGTCACGGTGGTACCATCGCATTCGACTCGCCGCCTGATGGCGGTTTTCAGGTCGAGATAACGCTTCCCGCGGCAACCTCGATCGCCAACGCTCTCTTGCACGATGAACGAATCTCCGACCCTTACCCTCGTTGACGACGATCAAGAGCTATGCGAACTGCTCGCCGGATGGCTGGCTCAGGACGGCTTCGCAGTACGCTGCTGCCACGAAACGCGATCCGCTCTCGCTTCTCTGCGCGATCATCTGCCCGATGCAGTCATCCTCGACGTCATGCTGCCCGACGGCAGCGGCCTTGAACTGCTTAAAACCCTGCGCGAATCTTACCCGTCGTTGCCGGTGTTGATGCTGTCGGCGCGCGGCGAGCCGCTCGACCGCATTCTCGGCCTCGAACTGGGCGCCGATGACTACCTCGCCAAACCTTGCGATCCGCGTGAGCTAACTGCCCGTTTGCGCGCGCTGCTGCGCCGCCGTATTGCCGCACACGGTGCCGCCTCGGCCGATGAGCCGGCCATTCTAACGTTTGACGATGTCACATTGCATCCACAACGCGGAACGGTCACGCTGCGCGGCCAGTCGGCCAATATCGTGCTGACACTGAC
>JAISPI010000078.1 GCA_031275075.1 Burkholderiales bacterium
CGATACTCAGAACGTGCGTTCTGATCGCTGTCAGAAGCCGTTGACCATGTTTCTCCCGTATCTTTCATGGCGCATCCCTGAACTCATCATGAATGGCCTATACAATACACCAAAAGTCAATCGGCATGTTATCCCCACTTCCTTGATTGCGGATTCAACGATATTCGCGGAACAACGCGCGGTATTCGTGGGCAGGAAGCGCGTTCAACGACCACGGCCCGCGATAAACCGTCATCGGGAGTTCGGTTCCCTCGCCCATGTAAACAAGGTTATCGGAGCGAGCATGAATCGAAAAAGTTAGCTTGGAATCTGCGGTCGCCCGCCAGTATTGTCGTATGTAACCTGCTTCGCTATGGTCTTCCTTGCTTATCGCAAAAACGATGCGCCCTTCTTTTCCCAACCACACGGAAGAATAGCAAATGAGCGGAAAGGACATCCACGCCACCATGCCCCCAAAAAGAAGAACAGGAAAAATCATGATGGCTTCTTGTTCAATGCCCCACACATACCGCCAAGCCATCGCGCTCGCCCCCAGCCCGACCGCCAAAAGGAGAAAAAGCGTCAATGCGTTGTCTAATAAAAACGGCCTCGATAAAAACGTCAAGGCACAAGCGAGAACTGCAATGGCCAATGCCGTATAAGCAACAAGCCCCGCTTTTTTGCCTAAATCAAAATTTATATTCTGACGATGGTTTTTCCCAGCTTCACTAAGGATTCCAATGGGGCCGATAAAGCGTTCTATCGCTTCTTCCAGCGATAAAGCGTGTCCCACACCAATATAAAACTGACGTTTTCGTTTGCCGATAGGCAAAAAGTATTGCCTAATAGAACGATATATAAAAAATAGTTGGCGCTGCGGACACAGCCCTTTTTCGCAGTTGTTAACATGTATTTCCGAAATTTCGTTCCACGAGCAATGACGTGGCATTTCTCTGGACGAGAATCCCGTACAAGCCATGCCCTCCCGATTAATAGTGATGCCGCGCCGCGAAAGCTGAGTTAGGGTGAAAAACCAAAGAAGAAATAGGAAGAGGATAGGAAAAAAGGAAAAAACCACACTTTCAAGGTTGTCAAAGATTTTCCCAAAGCGAACAGGGTCAAAAAAATACAGGTATGTGCAATAGGCGAGCGCAAGCAAAAACATTCCAGAAAAAGAAAAGACTTCTTTTCTAAGCTCCGCCCGATTGTAGATAAAGCGGTATTCAGGGCGTGTATCCTGATCGCTATCGAAAGCCGTTGACTGTGTTTCTCCCGTATCTTTCATGGCGCATCCCTGAACTCATCATGAATGGCCTATACAATACACCAAAAGTCAATCGGCATGTTATTTTCAAATAGCCGCGTTAAAAACCCCACCGCATTCTTCAAAAACGCGCGGCCAAACCAGCGCCTCGTCCTCGTGCCGACACATGTCCCGACACGGCAGCACTTTAGCGACAGCGCCATATTGATAAATAACCAGTGTGTCGGCAAGCGCGCGCACATCTTTAAGATCATGTGTAATGAGAACTATCGGCACTTTGAAACGCGCTTGAATCGCCACCAGTTCTTCACGCATCCGGTCGCGCAACAGAAGATCCATCGCCGAAAACGGCTCATCGAGAAGGATCACCTCCGGTTCATGCAGCAACGCCCGCGCCAATGCCACCCGCTGACGCTGGCCTCCGGACAATTCGCTCGGCAAGTTGTTCGCCAGCGCCGCAACGCCGAAAACATCGAGCATGTGCAGGATACGTTCACGCGCTTCACGACTCAATGGCCGCGGCCATTGGCGAAGCGCGTAACCCGCGTTTTGCAAAACCGTTAGATGCGGAAAGAGCGCGTAATCCTGAAAAACGTAGCCAATCCGTCGCGTACGCGCTGGTAATGAAATGCCTGCCGCGCTGTCGAACAGCGTTCGCTCTCCAAGCCGAATATGTCCGCGCGTCGGTTGAATCAATCCGGCAATCGCTTGCAACGTCACGCTCTTACCGGAACCTGACGGCCCGAAGATCACCATTCTGTTTTCCGCCGATTCAAAACGCGCATGCAACGAAAACTCGCGTGCTTTCCGCCGCTGCTGCGTTTTAAGCGTCAATTCGATGTCAACAGATAAGCGCATGGCACAAACAAAAAAATTTATTTAACCGCAAAGAACACAAAAAAATCCGAACCCTTGGTGACCTTTATAGCTGTAACCTATCTCAAAATCGTTTAAACCGTACCGGCCAAAACAGCATCGTTAAATCACGGAAAGATTCTTTTAACCGCAACGAACGCAGAGGATGAAAAACACTCAAACTTCTTTGTGGTTAATTTTCTCATTTTCAATCCCTTACCGCTTCGGCGACAAAAAGTAACCGGACAACGCCAGGATCGTGACGCACACCACCGAAATCAACAGCACCAACGTATTGGCTCGAACATCATCGCCTGCCATCACCGCATCGTACACCGCCATGGACAACGTCTGCGTCCGTCCCGGCAGGTTGCCGGCAACCATCAACGTCGCGCCGAATTCCCCCATCGCCCGCGCGAACGCCAGCAACATGCCGGCAACGATGCCTCGCATCGCCAGCGGCAACGACACTCTGAAAAACACGCCGATTTCCCGCGAACCCAGCGTTCGCGCCGCCTGTTCCATGTTTTTTTCGACATCTTCAAACGCTGCGCGCGCCGATTTGAAAACCAGCGGAAAAGCGACAATGGCTGCCGCAACAACCGCGCCCTGCCAGGTAAACACCAGTTGTATGCCGAAATTTTCTTCCAGCCACGGCCCCAGCGCGCCGCGCTGCCCAAACAATACCAGCAGGTAATACCCCAGCACCGTCGGCGGCAACACCATCGGAAGCGTCAGCACCGCATCCAGCACATCGCGTCCGATAAAACGAAAACGCGCGAACACCCACGCCAGCGACACGCCTAACAGCAGCGCGTACAACGTCGCCAGCGACGCTACTTTCAGCGTCAACCGCAAGGTTTGCCAATCTGCCGCGGTCAGTTCCATGAAAATTTTTTGTGCTTGAATTTATAACCGCAACCTCTCTCCTGCATGCGGGAAGGGGCGCCCTCTCCTTGTGAGAGAGGACACCCCGACACAAACACCCGCCTGCCTTCGGCAGCCTTCCCTTTTAAAAGAGAACAATAACGGAAGAGAGGAATACAAAAATAAATCAGCGTCTCCTTAAAAGTTGTGTATGGCTCCGATAATTAAACCTTGCTGATCCTTGCCCGGAGTTACATTGGTGCCATGCCCATTCTGACCAAAGGTATAGGTCGCTCTTGCCTTGTTGTCGATGTAGACATATCCGGCATAGACCGAGGTTCGCTTCGACAAGTCATAGCTGTAGGCAATTTCATACAACATGGCGCCAGTATCGTCTCCCTGATGGATGTTACCGGCAACAGCACCGCTCGCACCTTTGCCCTTATCAGCAAAGAGAAACGCGCCATACAACTTGCCCGGCCCAACATCCGCCGTCAAGCTGGCGCCATACAGGTGACGCTTCAGTTTCCCCTGCCAGCCAGCGCCGTTCTCGTACTCAAGGTATTCATACACCAACGCCGGACGGAAAGCGCCGAACTTGTAAGCCCCCGTAAGCGTGACGGCTTGGTCATTACCGCCGCCAGCGCGCATCTTGTGGTTTCCCTCATACCCGAAACCCGCTTGCAAACCCGCGTTATCGTAGAACAAGCCAGCGGTGCCCGTCCAACCATTGTCACCCGGCGCTTCATCGGTCGAGTATTGTACTAGACCCTGGAAACCGGAAATCTTCGGCGAGTCATAACGCACCGAGTTCGGCGTACGAACACCGAAACCACCGTTTGCTCTGGTCATGTTCCATTGTCCCCACAGTGCGCCGGTAGCCAGAATCGTCACTGAGCCGCCGGTCAGCGGGTTAGCAAAGATGGGTTGGAGGGCATCGTATGGGGTCATCATATAACCCAGCTTGACAGCGCCCCAGTTGCCTTGAAGGCCGAGCCATGTATCACGCGAAGCCAGCGTACTGCCACCGGTATCCGCCGAGATAAGCGACTCAACCTGAAAAATGGCATTCAAACCATTACCAAGCGACTCGGTTCCTCTGAATCCGATCCGCGACGCGTTGGAACTGACCCGTTGCACTTTGCCAAACTTGGAGCTATCCGGAGCAGTGATAAAGTCAACGCCAACATTCATACGGCCATAGATTGCGACGTTCGCAGTTTGCGCGTGTACCAATGGCGCGGCCAAACAGCCGGCTACAGCAATCGCGACAAGTCTTTTTTTCATGAAAATCTCCTATAAACAAATAAACAGGCAAGGTCCCTGCGCGAAACGCTTGCCATCACCCCCACACTACTGGAAACGCATTGATTTATTGACGCTATTCCTTCCCCATTTACGGGAGTGGTACCCCGAAAAGACGGAAGAAGAAAGAACGAGAAATAAAGCAAGCGTTTCCCAAAACATTTATCAGCTCACTGCACCATCAGGAAACCGTAGCGTTCCAACACTTTTTTTCCGTCCGGTGAAAGCACGTAAGCGATAAAGACGCCGCCCAGTTTGTTTTTCGATGCTGCTACTTCGGCGATCGGATACACAATCGGGCTGGATGTCCATTGCCCGTTTTTTTCATCTTTGACCACGGTCGGCACCGTCAACGCAACATTGACTTTGTTTTCATCCTGTTTGGCGTCGGTGGCAAACACAAAGCCTGCATCAACCTCGCCACGCCCGACGTAACTCAGGCTTTGACGAACGTTCTCCGCAAAAATCAGCTTGGGTTGTACCGTCTCCCAAACACCCGCAGCCTGCATCGCCGAACGCGCATAACGACCGTTCGGCGTTGTCGATGGATTGCCGATAACGATGCGTTTGATATCAGCGTTGGTCAGGTCTTTTAAGCCGGTGATTTTCAGCTTGCTGTCTTTCGGCACGATCACGACCAGACTGTTGCCGGTGAAATTGACACGCGTTTCGTTTTTGATATGGTTTCCGGCAGCGGCTTTATCCATGGTTTCCTGATCCGCAGAGGCAAACACATCGACCGGCGCTCCCCGTGCGATTTGTTGCAGCAACACACCGGATGCCGCAAAGTTGAATTCCACTTTGTTTCCCGGATACGCCGCTTCAAAACCCTTGCCGATTTCCTTGAATGCATCGGTCAGGCTGGACGCTGCCGAAACGGTCAGCGTTTCCGCCGATGCCATTGCTGTCGCCAATGCGATACCCGCGCCGAAAATCAACACGGAAAGATTTTTCCGTTTCATATCCCTTACCTTTATCTGATTTACTGGTCGTTATATTACAATAAACATATCGACTGTGTTTTGCAAAACATAACGATCAGCAATACCTCCTCAGGCCTGCTTCTTTATAACAACACTGCCGTCATGGTTATTTGCCCTTGCGACGCTTTTATGTCAACGTCAACATCCTTGAGGATGAGCCGGGATTTTGCGCGGCAACAACAGCCGGTTAGACGTCGGAAACCGATTGCCGGTTCCCTATCCGTTAGTTGATATTTTTATACGGGAACATTCCGCTTTATCCCTCGAACAGCGGCGTAGATAAGTACCTTTCGCCCGTATCCGGGAGAATCACAACAATGGTTTTTCCTTGGTTTTCCTTGCGCAAAGCAAGCTGGGCGGCTGCCCAGAGCGCCGCGCCGGAAGATATCCCTACAAGCAGCCCTTCCGTTCGCACGAGGTCACGCCCGGCCTGAAAAGCATCCCCGTCTTTTACGGCAATAACCTCGTCATAAACCGCCCTGTTCAATATCTCCGGCACGAAGCCGGCGCCAATGCCTTGAATCTTATGAGCCCCGGCGCGACCCTCTGACAATACCGGCGAGTCAAACGGCTCAACCGCGATGACTTTCAGATCAGGATTCCTGGACTTGAGGTATTCCCCGGTACCGGTGATGGTTCCGCCGGTACCAACGCCGGACACGAAAACATCAATCTTGCCACCTGTGTCCGCCCAAATTTCAGGGCCCGTTGTTTCCCTGTGGACTTGTGGATTAGCGGGATTGGCGAATTGGCCGGGAATAAACGAACCCGGCGTCACGGCGGCCAATTCTTCCGCCTTGGCAATCGCGCCCTTCATTCCTTTCGCGCCTTCGGTCAGCACAAGCTCCGCGCCGTAGGCAACGAGCAGCTTGCGGCGCTCAATGCTCATGGTTTCCGGCATCGTGAGGATGACGCGATACCCGCGCGCGGCGGCAACAAACGCAAGCCCTATGCCCGTATTGCCGCTGGTAGGCTCGATAATGACTGAACCGGGCTTTAACCTTCCGCTTTTCTCCGCCTCGTCGATCATCGCCAGCGCGACGCGGTCTTTGATACTGCCCGCCGGATTGAAGTACTCCAGCTTGCCGATGATGGCCGCGCCCAAATTCAACGCTCTCGCGTACCCGTTCAAACGAAGTAACGGGGTTTTTCCGATAAGCTCGGTTAAGCCGTTCGCAACTCTTGACATTTTATCGGCCTCTTGATTTAATTTATTAAATTTATACATATTGTATATTTTACTTTCCGGCGAGACAATTCAGAACTTGCCGAAATACGCCGATCAGCGGACAGGCGTTTATATTGAACATGTGAACAGTGTAAACCAAACTTTCCAAAACGTTTTCACCAACCATGGCTCTCCCTCCCGACGCCCACTGCACTTTGGTTCAACGCGCCGATGCCGACGAAATCATCGACGCGCGTTCTCCCGCCGAATTTGCCGAAGACCATCTTCCCGGCGCCCGCAACTGCCCCGTCCTGAGCAACGAAGAACGCGCCGCCATCGGCACGTTGTATCAAAGCTCCCCGTTTGAGGCTCGCAAAGTGGGCGCCGCGATGGTCGCCCGCAACATCGCCCACTTTCTCGACAACGAGCTTGCCGATCGTCCCAAAAGCTGGCGACCGCTGGTGTACTGCTGGCGCGGCGGCATGCGAAGCGCCAGCTTCGTCACCTGGCTGCGGCTGATCGGCTGGCGGGCCGTGCAATTAACCGGCGGCTATAAAACTTGGCGGAACCATGTGCTGCAAACCCTCGATGATTTACCGTCGCGCTTCCGTTGGCGCGTCATCTGCGGCCCTACCGGCAGTGCCAAAACACGACTGCTTGCGGCGTTAGCTGCCTACGGGGAACAAACGCTTGATCTCGAAGCACTGGCTGCGCACAAGGGATCGGTACTCGGCGCGTTGCCGAACACCCCGCAACCCTCGCAAAGAGCCTTTGAAACGCGGCTTTCGGAGGCACTGGCCACGCTCGATCCGGCGCGTCCCGTCTACGTCGAAGCCGAAAGCCGCAAGATTGGCCGCGTCGCATTGCCCAACGCGCTGATCGACACGATGCGCAATGCCGATTGTCTCGAATTGTTGCCGTCGCCGGAAGTGCGGCTGCGCTACCTGCTCGATGATTACGCTTATCTTGGAAAAAATCCGCAAGACTTGTGCGACCAGTTGGAACGGCTTAGAGGCTTCATCGACAACGCCGCGCTGGCGCGTTGGAAACAGTGGACGCAAGACGGCAACCTGCCCGACCTTTTTGCCGAACTGCTCGCCCGCCACTACGATCCGCTTTATGCCCACTCGCAATACCGCCATTTCAGTAAGCTGCACGATGCGCCACGGTTTCATCCAGACGATTTATCGGATGTCGCGTTGGCGGCGCTGGCTGAAAAAATGGTGGG
>JAISPI010000162.1 GCA_031275075.1 Burkholderiales bacterium
ATCTGCGAAGGCTTCGAGTCATTGCGCAAGGACAAGGAAATGCAGCCGCTTGCCGATGCGGCGACTTGCCGCTCGGAGTCCGACTGGTTGGTCGGCATCAACGGCACAAGGGCGATGACCGCATTCAATTCGAAATCGGGCGGTTTCCAGTTGACGACGGTGGGCAGGGTGCAGACGCCGACATTGGCCATTCTCGTCGAGCGCGAGAAAAAAATCCGCGCGTTCGTTCCGAAAAATTACTGGGAACTGATCGGCACTTTTCAGGCGAAAGCGGGCGAGTACACCGGCCGTTGGTTCGATGAAGCCTTCAAGAAACAAGACGACGCGCCAGAACTGCGTGCCGAACGGCTGTGGGGTGAAGCGAAAGCGAAGACGATCGCCGCCCGTTGTGTTGGTCAACCGGCGACAGTCGAAGAAGAATCAAAGCCGTCGACGCAGAATTCGCCGTTGCTTTACGATTTGACGACGTTGCAGCGCGAGGCCAACAACCGTTTCGGTTTTTCGGCACGCACGACATTGTCGCTGGCGCAGGCGCTCTACGAAAAACACAAAGTGTTGACGTATCCGCGTACTGACGCACGGGCATTACCGGAGGATTACATCGGCACTGTCAAGGCGACGCTCAAGATGTTAACCGGCAGCAATGCCTACGGCGCGTTGGCCGATGAAGTACTGAAACAAAAGTGGGTGAAACCGAGCAAGCGCGTCTTCGACAACAGCAAAATTTCCGATCACTTTGCGATTATCCCGACGCTGACGGTGCCGAAGTCGCTGAATGAAATGGAAGCGAAGCTCTACGATATGGTGGTGCGCCGTTTTCTGGCGATCTTTTATCCCCCGGCGGAATTTTTGTTGACGACGCGGATCAGCCGTGTCGGCAAGGACGCGTTCAAGACCGAGGGCAAAGTGCTGGTTAGCCCCGGTTATTTAACGGTGTATGGCAAGGAAGCGCAAGGCGACGAGGCGTCGCTGGTGCCGGTGAAAAAAGGCGAAAAACCGCTCACCGAAAACGTCGAAGTGTCGGCACAGGTCACGCGGCCACCGGCGCGTTATACGGAAGCGACGCTGTTGTCTGCAATGGAGGGCGCCGGCAAGGCGATTGAAGACGACGAATTGCGCGAAGCGATGCGCGAAAAAGGGTTGGGCACACCGGCGACGCGGGCACAAATCATTGAAGGGCTGTTGCAGGAACGCTATGCGTACCGTGAAGGGAAAGAGCTGATTCCGACCGCCAAGGCGTTTTCGCTGATGACGCTGTTGCACGGTCTGGGCATTCCCGAACTTTTCTCGCCGGAACTGACTGCTGAGTGGGAATACAAACTGGGCGAGATGGAACGCGGCAAGATCAAACGCGAAGCCTTCATGCGCGACATTGTAAAGATGACTCAACATATCGTCGGACAGGCGAAGAATTACGAAAGCGATACCATTCCCGGCGATTTTGCGACATTGCACGAACCGTGTCCAAAATGCGGCAGCGAAGTACACGAGAGGTACAAAAAATTTCAGTGTATCAACGAGAAGTGCGATTTCGGTTTCTGGAAAATCATGGGCGGACGGCAATTGGAACCGATAGAGGCGGACATCTTGTTGAAGACGCGCGAGATCGGTCCGCTCGAAGGTTTCCGCAGCCGGCTGGGGCGGGCGTTTTCGGCGAAGCTGAAAATGAACGACGCTTTTGAAGTGGTGTTTGATTTCGATAACGGTGACGATGGCGACAGCGGGGAGCCGGTTGATTTTGGTGACCAGCCGCCGCTTGGGGAATGTCCGAAATGCAAAGCGCGGGTGTTTGAGCGTGGCAGCGTCTATGTGTGCGAGAAAGCGGTCGGCGCCGAAAAGACGTGTGATTTCCGCTCGGGACGGACGATTTTGCAACGGGAGATTGCCCGTGAGCAGATGGAAAAATTGCTGAAAAAAGGCAAGACAGATTTGTTGCAGTTTGTGTCGATGCGTACCAAACGGCCATTCTCGGCGTATCTCGTTGTCCAGCCCGACGGCAAAATCGGTTTTGAATTCGAGCCGCGTGGCGAAGGCACCAAAGAACGTGGTGCGCGTACAGCAAAACCATTACGCAGTCTTGGCACACATCCTGACGACGGCGAACCGATCGAGCTTTACAGTGGCCGTTTCGGCCCGTATGTAAAACATGGCGGGGTGAATGCCACGGTGCCGGCGACGCACAATGTTGAGGCGTTGACGCTTGAAGAAGCGCTTGCTTTGCTGGCGGCGAAGGAAGACGCCGGCGGCGGCAAACGCGGAGCGAAAAAAACAGTTGCAAAGAAGGCAGCAGTCAAGAAAACCGCCGCCAAAAAAACAGCGGTTAAAAAGACGGTAAAGAAAACAGCCCGTAAAGCTTGAAAGCGAGAAACATCATGTCCCGAAACGAAACCTTGTTTGAGCGCGCGCAGAAAACCATTCCAGCAGGCGTCAATTCGCCGGTGCGGGCATTTCGCTCGGTTGGTGGCACCCCGCCGTTTATCGTGCGCGGGGAAGGGCCGTATTTATGGGACGCCGACGGTCGCAAGTACATTGATTATGTTGGTTCGTGGGGGCCGCTGATCGTCGGTCACGCGCACCCCGATGTTTTGCGCGCTGTTAACGACAAGGCGCGTGATGGGCTGTCGTTTGGCGCGCCGACCGAAATCGAAATCGAGTTGGCAGAACGTTTGTGCCGTCGGTTGCCGTCGATGGAGATGGTGCGACTGGTGTCGTCTGGAACCGAGGCAACGATGTCGGCGCTGCGACTGGCGCGTGGTTACACCGGCCGAGCCAAGATCGTCAAATTCGAAGGTTGTTACCACGGCCACAGCGACGGGCTGTTGGTGAAGGCTGGATCGGGTCTGCTAACGTTCGGGCAGCCGTCGTCGGCAGGGGTGCCGCCGTCGATCACGCAAGACACGGTGGTGCTGCCGTACAACGACCTTGCTGCCGTGGCGGCGGCGTTCAAGGAAGCGCCCGAGGCCATTGCCGCCGTCATCGTCGAGCCGATTGCCGGAAATATGAACATGATCGAGCCGAAAGCCGGTTTTCTCGAAGGTTTGCGGGCGTTGTGCGATCAATACGGCGCGGTGCTGATTTTTGACGAAGTGATGACCGGCTTCCGCGTCCATCCCGGTAGCGCGCAGGGGTT
>JAISPI010000038.1 GCA_031275075.1 Burkholderiales bacterium
GCAACGCAGCAAAGTGTTGGCCAAGCCGATTGTCGAAATACTTTTTGAGAAATGTTGCGGTGCGACTGGCGATGTTGACGTATTTTCCGATCAGGTCGCTGTTGACACGAGCGATGAAATCGTCCGGGTTGAAGTCGAGGTCTTCAACGCGATCGTTCAGTTTGGCGGCAAGGTAGTAACGCAGCCATTCGGGATTCAACCCCAGATCGAGATACAACTCGGGGCTGATGCCGGTTCCGCGCGATTTCGACATTTTCTCGCCGGAGAAGGTGATGAAACCATGTACAAATACATTGTCCGGCACATGGTAGGGTTCACCGGCGAATTTCAGCGTGGCCGGCCAGAATAACGTATGGAAGTAAATGATGTCTTTGCCGACGAAATGGTATTGTTCGATGCCGGGATCGCGCAGAAAATCATCAAGCGTCATGCCTTCTTGCCGCAGTTTCGCTTTCAAGCTCGCCAGATAGCCGATCGGTGCGTCAAGCCAGACGTAAAAGTATTTTCCGGGGGCGTCCGGAATTTCAATGCCGAAATACGGCGCGTCACGAGAGATGTCCCAATCGACGAGTTTGCTCTCGCTGTTTTCATCGCCAAGCCACTCGCGGATTTTGTTGCTGACTTCGCTTTGCAGCCGGTGATGTTGCGTCCAGTCACGCAGAAATGCAAGGCACTGTGGGTCGGACAGCTTGAAGAAATAGTGTTCCGAGGTTTTCAATACAGGCGCTACGCCCGACAGCGTTGAATACGGGTTGACCAGTTCGGTGGCGTTGTAGACGGTGCTGCAATGTTCGCAGGCATCGCCGTACTGATCCTTCGCGCCGCACTTCGGGCATTCTCCCTTGATGTAGCGATCGGGCAAAAACATGTTCTTGACCGGATCGTAGAACTGCTCGATGGTTTTCGGGTAAATCAATCCGCGCGCTTTGAGTTTCTGGTAAATGTCGCACGACAGCTCGGCGTTTTCCGGTGAATCGGTGCTGTGCCAATGGTCGAAGCTGATCAAAAAACCGTCCAAACATTTGGGCCGGGTGGCGGCGATACGGGCCACCAGCGCCTGCGGCGTGATGCCCTCGGCTTCGGCTTTCAGCATGATCGGCGCGCCGTGTGTGTCGTCGGCGCAGACGAAGTACAACTTGTCGGCATCGGTCAGTTGCAGCCGGACATGGCGTACCCAGATGTCGGCCTGAATGTACTCCATGATGTGGCCGATGTGAAAAGCGCCATTGGCGTACGGCAATGCGGTTGTTATGAAAAGCCGGCGAGGGCGTGATGCTTTTTGCATGGTCGGGGGCATGGAAAGGCGGAATACAATCGCTCATTTTAACAAAGCGCACTGCCGGTTCCCATGTTTTAGAGGCGAATTGTCTGCTATCCAAGCTAGAATATTACATTTCGTGCCGCTTTCTCGCGGCATCATGATGAACAACATTGCCATTTGGAGTAATTATGACGTCAGTTGAAACCGACGTGCAATCGTGTCTGAAAACGTTGATTGATCCCAATACCGGAAAAGATTTCGTGACCAGCAAGAGTGTCAAGAAAATCGCTGCGACGGAGGGGGAGGTTCAGGTTGAAATTGAGCTGGGTTATCCGGCGGCCAGCCAGACCGGCATGGTGAAGCAACACATTGAGAACGCTTTGAGCCAAATTGCCGGTGTCAGCAAGGTGCACGTTGAGGTGCGTCAGCGCATTATCGCGCATGCGGCGCAACAAGGCTTGAAGCTATTGCCCGGTGTGAAAAACGTGATCGCGGTGGCTTCCGGTAAGGGGGGCGTCGGCAAATCGACAACGGCGGTCAATTTGGCGTTGGCGCTGGCTGCCGAAGGGGCGAAAGTCGGCATGCTTGACGCGGACGTGTATGGGCCGTCATTGCCGATGATGTTGGGGGTCGATGGTGTGCCGCAATCGGAAGATGGGGAGACGATCGAGCCGCTTGAAGCGTATGGCTTGCAAGTCATGTCGATCGGTTTCATGATTGATGCTGATACGCCGATGGTGTGGCGCGGGCCGATGGCGACGCAGGCGCTGGATCAATTGCTGCGTCAGACAAAATGGCGCGATCTCGACTATCTGGTCGTTGACATGCCGCCAGGTACTGGCGATATCCAATTGACGCTGGCACAGAAAGTGCCGGTGACCGGCGCGGTGATCGTTACCACACCGCAGGATATCGCGCTGATCGACGCGCGCAAGGGTTACAAGATGTTTGAGAAAGTCGGCATTCCGGTTGTCGGGATTGTTGAGAACATGAGTGTTCACGTCTGTTCAAACTGCGGCCACAGTGAACGTATTTTCGGCGAAGGCGGTGCTGCCAAAATGGGCGCCGATTATCAGTTGCCGGTATTGGGAGCGCTGCCGCTCGATTTGCGCATTCGTGAGCAGGCGGACTCGGGGCAGCCGACGGTGGTGAGCGATCCAGACGGTAAAGTCGCGGCCATTTATAAAGAAATTGCCCGTAAAACGGCAGTAGCGATCGCCAGAAAAGCGGCAGATTTTTCGTCGAAGTTTCCGAATATCGTCGTGCAAAATACCTGAACAGCCCACACCCACGGGAGACAGTATGATCAAATCAGACAAATGGATTCGCCGGATGGCGGCGCAGCACAACATGATCGAGCCATTCGAGCCCGAGCAGATACGGTACGTCAATGGCGCGCGCATCGTATCGTACGGGACATCCAGCTACGGCTACGACATTCGTTGTTCTCGGGAATTCAAGATTTTTACCAATATTAACTCGAGCATCGTCGATCCCAAACAGTTCGATGAAAAATCGTTTGTCAATTTTGAAGGCGATGTTTGTATCATTCCGCCGAATTCTTTTGCGCTGGCGCGTACTGTCGAATACTTCCGGATTCCGCGCAACGTGCTGACCATTTGCCTCGGTAAATCGACTTACGCGCGTTGCGGCATCATCGTCAACGTAACGCCGTTCGAGCCGGAGTGGGAAGGATTTGTGACGCTTGAGTTTTCGAACACCACGCCGTTGCCGGCCAAAATTTACGCCAACGAAGGTGTGGCGCAAGTGCTGTTCTTTGAGTCCGATGAAGAATGCGAGACGTCTTATAAGGATCGCGGCGGTAAATATCAGGGACAAGTCGGTGTGACGTTGCCGAAGATGTAGGAGGATGAAATGAAATTCCGTTTTCCCGTTGTGATCATCGACGAAGATTTTCGTTCTGAAAACGCCAGCGGCTTGGGGATTCGCGGTCTGGCGCAGGCTATTGAAGCGGAGGGTTTCGAAGTCCTTGGAGTGACGGCATACGGTGATCTGTCAGTGCTTGCGCAGCAGCAAAGCCGGGCATCTGCGTTCATTTTGTCGATAGACGATGAAGAATTTTCCGGTGAAAATGCGGCGCAGACATTAACCAGACTGCGGACATTCGTTAAATACATCCGTCGGCGCAATACGGAGATTCCCATCTTTCTGCATGGCGAAACGCGAACGTCACAACACATCCCGAACGATGTCTTGCGTGAACTGCATGGTTTCATTCATACGTTCGAAGATACGCCGGAATTTATCGCGCGCCATGTCGTGCGCGAGGCGCGTGATTATATTGATTCGTTGTCGCCACCGTTTTTCCGGGCGCTGACGCATTATGCGGCGGACGGGTCGTACTCGTGGCATTGCCCGGGACACTCGGGTGGTGTGGCGTTTTTGAAAAGCCCGGTCGGACGGATGTTCCACCAATTTTTTGGCG
Organism: Burkholderiales bacterium; assembly: GCA_031275075.1. Lineage (GTDB taxonomy): Bacteria > Pseudomonadota > Gammaproteobacteria > Burkholderiales > Casimicrobiaceae > UBA931. Next base: position 3,708 of record JAISPI010000038.1, read on the forward strand.
AGAACATGTTGCGTGCCGACGTGTGCAACGCTGTCGATGAGTTGGGGCAATTACTCGACCATACCGGCCCGGTGGCAGCGAGCGAGCGCAACGCGGCGCGGATTTTTCACAGCGACCATATGTTCTTCGTCACCAATGGCACATCGACGTCAAACAAAATTGTTTGGCATTCGACAGTAGCGCCGGGTGACATCGTTGTTGTCGATCGCAACTGCCACAAATCGGTCTTGCACGCGATTATTATGACCGGCGCCGTGCCGGTGTTTCTGATGCCGACGCGCAATCATTATGGGATTATCGGGCCGATTCCGAAGTCAGAGTTTTCCTGGACCAATATCGAAAAGAAAATCGCGGCACATCCTTTCGCGGAAGATAAAAAGGCGCAACCCCGTGTATTAACGATCACGCAGAGTACCTACGACGGTATTCTTTACAATGTCGAAGAAATCAAAGAAGAGCTGGACGGCAAGATTGATACGCTGCATTTCGATGAGGCATGGCTGCCGCACGCGGCCTTTCATGATTTTTATGGCGATTATCACGCCATTGGCGAAGGGCGTTCCCGTTGTAAAAAGTCCATGGTCGTTTCTACGCAATCAACACACAAGCTGCTGGCCGGTCTGAGTCAGGCGTCGCAAATTTTGATACAAAATTCGCAGGAGCGGTCGCTTGATCTGCCGCGTTTCAATGAATCGTACCTGATGCATACTTCGACCAGTCCGCAATACGCGATCATTGCTTCATGCGACGTGGCGGCGGCAATGATGGAGCCGCCGGGCGGGACGGCGTTGTTGGAGGAATCGATTCAGGAAGCGATGGATTTTCGCCGGGCGATGCGTAAAGTCGGCGAAGAGTGGGCATCGACCAAAGGAGATGAGGGTTGGTGGTTTAAGGTATGGGGGCCGGATGCGCTACCGAAAGCCGGTATGGGCGGGCGCAAACAGTGGATGCTGCACGCCAACGAACGCTGGCACGGTTTCGGCGATCTGGCTCCGGGCTTTAACATGCTTGATCCGATCAAAGCAACATTGATTACGCCGGGGCTGGATGTTGACGGTTCGTTTTCCGACTGGGGCATTCCGGCGGGGGTGTTGACGAAATACCTTGCCGAACACGGCATCATTGTCGAAAAAACAGGGCTGTACTCGTTCTTCATCATGTTTACAATCGGCATCACCAAAGGCCGCTGGAACACTCTGGTGACGGAACTGCAACAGTTCAAAGATGCTTACGATACCAACTTGCCTTTATGGCGGGTCATGCCGGAGTTCATCGCCAAGCATCCGCTGTACGAGAAAATGGGCTTGCGCGATTTGTGTCGGCAATTGCATGATTTTTATAAAGCGTATGATGTGGCGCGAATCACGACCGAGATGTATGTGTCGCCGATTGAGCCGGCGATGCGTCCGGCCGATGCATGGGCGAAAATGGCGCACCGCGAAATCGAACGGGTGACGATTAACGATCTCGAAGGACGGGTGACGGCGATGTTGGTCACGCCGTATCCGCCCGGAATTCCGTTGCTCATTCCGGGCGAGCGGTTTAATCAACAAATCGTTCATTTTCTGCAATTTGCGCGCGAACTCAACCACACGTTCCCGGGTTTTGAAACCGATATTCACGGACTGATTTCAGAAGTGATCGATGGCAAGAAACAGTATTTTGTCGATTGTGTGATTGAGAAATAAACACAAAAGCAAAAGACC
>JAISPI010000049.1 GCA_031275075.1 Burkholderiales bacterium
CCTCCGCCGCCGTTTCCTGTCCACGCGGTGCCGTCAGGCTGGCGATAAGCCATACGAAGCTCAGCCCCAGACACAGCGCAAACACGGCCATATCGCCCCAATATTGCGCAAGCATGCCGCCCGCCGCCGCGCCGATGAACGCGCCCAGAAATTGCAGGCTTGAATAAACGCCGGTTGCCGTCCCTTTGAGTGCCACCGGCGCCTGTTTGGAAACCAATGCCGGCAACGTCGCTTCGAGCAGGTTGAAGGCCGTAAAAAATACCAGTAACGCCACCACCAGCCAGGCAAGATTCTGATGCGAAAACATCAGCAACGCCTGCGCCAGCAACAAAACAGCTATGGCGCCGCTGAACAGCCAGCGTCCATAGCGCGGCTGATCGATCCGCCGAACCGCCGGTATGATCAACAGTATTGAGCCAACCAATACCGGCAAATACACTTGCCAGTGCGATTCAGCTGCCAATCCGGCAGCACGCAAGTCGAACGGCACTTGGACAAACACCGCCATTAAAATGGCATGGAGCGACAAAATACCGAAATTAAGCCGCAACAGATGCGGGTTCGTTAGCACCTTGTTGAAATCGCGCAGTTCGACCCGGCGGTCATTCGATACTTTTTGCGGCTCGGGAACCCTGTAACGGACAACACCGAGCGCCGCCAATGCCAGCACGCCGGTCAACGCAAAAATACCCGGCACACCGATCCAGTTCTTGAGCACCGGCCCCGCCATCAGCGACAGCGCGAATGTTGCACCAATCGTGATGCCAATCACCGCCATCGCCCGAGTGCGTACTTCGGGCCGGGTGAGATCGGCGGCCAGCGCAATTACCACACCGGAAATCGCGCCCACTCCCTGCAATGTCCGGCCAACCACCACCCAGAAGATCGTCGGCGCCCACGCCGCCACGAAACTGCCCACGGAAAAAATCAATAAACCAATATAAATCAATCGCTTACGACCATAACGGTCTGACGCCCAGCCAAACGGGACTTGCAGCAATGCCTGTGTCAGTCCGTAAATACCAAGCGCCATGCCGATCCAGAAACGATCGTCTCCACCGGGCAGTGTCTCGGCATAGAACGCGAATACCGGCAGGATAATGAACATGCCCATCATCCGCAGCCCGAAAATCCCGGCGAGATTGATGGTCGCGCTGCGTTCGGCGGCGGTCATTTGCGGGCGAACGGAAGCGCTGGAGGATGTAACAGCGTCGGACATGATCAAGGCGTGGCGGCGTGTGGAGTGTCGCGGGGTGTTGTTTCGGGAAGTCCGAATGTCTCACCCATCTCGAAAAGTCGAAACGCAGTATAGTATCAGGTTCACCCCGCGGTTATGTCGGCAGGGCTGATTTTGTTCTCCCGGTGGTTTTACATGGATTATTTACGGATACGCGGCGCCCGCACCCACAACCTCAAAAACATCAACCTCGACTTACCCCGTCACCAGTTGATTGTAATCACCGGCCTGTCCGGTTCCGGTAAAAGTTCGCTGGCGTTCGATACGCTGTATGCGGAGGGACAGCGGCGCTACGTCGAATCGCTGTCGGCTTACGCGCGACAATTTTTGCAGTTAATGGAAAAACCCGATGTCGATTTGATCGAAGGATTGTCGCCAGCAATTTCTATCGAACAGAAAGCAACATCGCACAATCCGCGCTCGACCGTCGGCACCGTCACCGAAATTCACGACTATCTGCGCCTGCTTTTCGCGCGTGTCGGCGAACCGCATTGCCCCGACCATCCCGAACAAAAACTGGAAGCGATGACCGTTTCGCAAATGGTCGATGCCGTGCTGACCTGGCCGGAAGATACGAAGCTGATGATTCTGGCGCCGCTGATGGTCAACCGCAAAGGCGAGCACCATGATTTGATCGATGCGTTGCGCGGCCAAGGCTTCGTGCGTGTGCGCGTTGATGGCACCGTGTACGAAATCGACGCGGTTCCAAAACTCGCGAAAAACACCAAACACACACTGGAAGTCGTCGTCGATCGCCTAAAACTCCGCGCCGAATTCAAGCAACGCCTTGCCGAATCATTTGAAACCGCTTTGCGACACGGAGATTCGCGCGCCATCGCCGTCGATCTCGACAGCGGCGAAGAACATTTGTTCTCGGCGCGCTTCGCCTGTCCGATTTGCAATTACGCGCTCGCCGAACTGGAACCGCGGATGTTTTCGTTCAACAATCCTGTCGGTGCTTGTCCGAAATGTGACGGTCTCGGCGCGATTACGTTCTTCGATCCACAGCGCGTCGTCGCGTTTCCGCATCTGTCGCTCGCGTCCGGCGCGATCAAGAGCTGGGACAAACGCAATCCGTATTATTTTCAGTTGTTGCAAGGATTGGCAAAGCACGCGAAATTCAATCTCGAAAAACCGTTCGATGAATTGCCGGAAAAAATCCGTCATCTCGTGCTTTACGGTTCCGGCAAAGAAGCCATTCCGTTTCCGTACACCAATGAACGTGGCCGCACCGTTATTCGCGAGCATCCGTTCGAGGGCATTCTGAACACACTGGAACGCCGTTACCGCGACACTGATTCCACAGCAGTACGCGAAGAGTTGGCAAAATACCTGAACGACAAGCCCTGCCCCGAATGCAAAGGTTCGCGGTTGCGGCGCGAGTCCTGTCACGTTAAAGTCGGCGACCGCGCCATTCATGAAATCAGTGCCGATTCGCTGAAAGATGCAACGCAATTTTTCAAGAGCGTCGAGTTCACCGGGCAACGCGCTCAAATCGCCGACAAAATCGTCAAAGAAATCACTGCGCGCCTGTCGTTTCTCAACGATGTCGGCCTTGAATACCTGTCGCTCGACCGCTCGGCGGAAACGCTGTCTGGCGGCGAAGCACAACGCATCCGGCTGGCCAGCCAAATCGGTTCCGGGTTGACCGGCGTAATGTACGTGCTTGACGAACCGTCGATCGGCCTACATCAACGCGACAACGATCGTCTTCTCAAAACACTGAAGCATCTGCGAGATCTCGGTAACACCGTCATCGTCGTCGAGCACGATGAAGACGCCATCCGCGCCGCTGATCTCATCGTCGATATGGGGCCGGGCGCCGGTGAGCACGGCGGCGAAATCGTTGCCCAAGGTAAAGTCAAAGACCTCTGCAAAGCGCCACGCTCGCTGACTGGACAGTATCTTTCCGGAAAACGCAAAATCGACGTACCGAAACACCGCCATGCGCCGAAAAAAGACAAATGGCTGAAGCTAACCGGCGCGCGCGGCAACAATTTAAAAAATGTCACGCTGAATCTGCCGGTCGGCCTTTTTACCTGCGTCACAGGCGTTTCCGGCTCCGGCAAATCAACCTTAATCAACGACACACTGTACCGCGCCGTCGCCTGCTATCTCTACGACAGCGCACAAGCGCCGGCGCCTTACGAAACCATCGTCGGCCTCGAACATTTCGACAAAGTTATCGATGTCGATCAATCGCCGATCGGCCGCACGCCACGCTCCAACCCAGCGACCTACACCGGCCTCTTTACGCCGATCCGCGAACTGTTTGCACAAGTGAAAGAATCGCGCGAGCGCGGCTACGCGCCGGGGCGTTTCTCATTCAACGTCAAAGGTGGGCGCTGCGAAGCCTGCGAAGGCGATGGCGTCATCAAAGTTGAAATGCACTTTCTGCCCGATATTTATGTGCCGTGCGATCTGTGCAAAGGGCAGCGCTACAACCGCGAAACCCTCGAAATCCGCTACAAAGGAAAAAACATCCACGAAATTTTGTCGATGACCGTCGAACAGGCCTATGAATTTTTCGCACCGGTTCCCAACGTTGAACGGAAACTGAAAACCCTGCTCGACGTCGGCCTCGGCTACATCACCCTCGGCCAATCGGCAACGACCTTATCCGGCGGCGAAGCCCAACGTGTCAAACTGGCTCTTGAACTCTCCAAGCGCGACACTGGCCGTACACTTTATATCCTCGATGAACCCACCACCGGCCTGCACTTCCACGACATCGAACAACTCCTCGCCGTCCTCCACCGACTGCGCGACCACGGCAACACCATCGTCGTCAT
>JAISPI010000022.1 GCA_031275075.1 Burkholderiales bacterium
GTGGTATTGGCACCGATCTCAACGTCGTTGTGCAACACCACGCGACCGATCTGCGGAATTTTAATCCAGCGTCCGTCTTCGTTGGCAAACCCAAACCCGTCGGCACCGATCACGCAACCACTGTGCAACACGCAGCGATCACCGATCACGCAACGCGGATAAACCACCACGCGCGGATAGAGGCGCGCGTCGTCGCCAATGGTTACATGGTCACCGACCGCGCAACCGGCGCCGATAATACTACGCGCGCCGATCACTGCATATTCACCGACTGTCGCATGTGGGCCGATGACGGCATCGGGCGCCACTTGCGCCGTCGCCGCAACCGTTGCTGTCGGATGAACGCCCGCCGGCAGTTGCGGTTCGGGATATATACAATTCGCGGCCTTGGCGTAGGCCGCGTAGGGATTGGCTGTCAGCAAACGCGGTTTTAACGTCGTCCACGCCGCCGCTTCGCGCGGCGATAAAATCACCGCCGCCGCCTGCGTCGTTTCCAGATGAATGCGGTATTGGGGATCAGAGAGAAATGCAATATCATGCGCACCCGCACGATCAAGCGGCGCAGCGCCGCGGATTTCGATCTCTCCATCGCCTTCCAGCGTAGCGCCGATCGCCTCGGCCAGCGCCGCCAGTTTCCAAGGCCGTCCAACAACGGCGGCCTTGGCAGTTACGGTCGCAGGTTCCGGCTTCACTGCCGCCTCGCTTATTTGTCGGCGAGCGCCTTGATGACTTTGTCGGTGATGTCGATACGCTTGCTGGCGTAAACAACCGGCTCCTGCACGATCAAATCGTATTTCTCGGTTTCGGCGATTTCCTGGATCACCTTATTGGCGCGCTCCTGCAAACCGCTCAGTTCTTCGTTACGCCGCAGATTCAAATCTTCACGAAATTCGCGTTGCTGCCGTTGCAGATCGCGCGACAGGTTTGCCAGTTCGCGCTCTTTGTCACGCCGCGCATTTTCGGCCATGGTGGCCCCATTCTTGTCGAGTTCTGCTTGTAACGCTTCTACCTGTTTGGAAAGCTTTTGCAGATTGGCGTCGCGTCCCGAAAACTCTTTCTCCAGCTTTTGCTGCGCGCGCTTGGCCGGCACCGCATCGCGGAACAACTTTTCGGTGCTGACGTAGCCGATCTTGTAATTCTCCGCCATCGCCGTTCCGACAAAAAACACGCTTAACAACGCCCCTAAAACCCAAGTCAGACGTTTGCTCACAAAACTCTCCTTTTAAAAAACACCCGCAGAACCACTCTGATTCCCCATTAACCTCTATTAGAACACAGAACCGAGCTGGAACTGGAAGCGCTGAATCCTGTCGTTGGGCTTCCGGGAGATCGGGTAAGCATAGCTGATTTTAAGCGCTCCGATTGGGGAATTCCATGCCACCCCCACCCCGGTTGAATAATGGAACGACTCATTGTCCGACTGCTTGCCATCCTGGTAAATCTGGCCGACATCGAAAAACACGCTGCCACGCACCGAACGGTCACCCTCGATCAACGGAAAAAAGGTTTCGGCATTGCCGATGATTTTACGCTTCCCGCCCAACGCGTTGTTATCCTTGTCCCGCGGCCCCAGCGAGGAGCCTTCGTAACCGCGCACCGAACCAACACCACCAGCATAAAACGCCTTGAAAAATGGCAACGGTTTGCCGGCATAGCCGTCGCCATAGCCCAATTCGGCGCGCAACATCAGCACCAGCGGATCGTAGATAGGCCAGAACCATTGGTGAACGTATTGCGCCTTCCAATAGGCCAGATCGCCCGGCGGCACCGCCACCTCGGTATAAATGCTCTGTAATCGGCCACGCGATGGAAATATGACGTCATCACGGGTGTCGCGCGACCACCCGAGCGACAACATAACGTTGTTGGTCGCGTTGCCGAACCTTTTGACGAAATCGATGTAGCCTTCTGAGCTTTTTTCATTATCAATATCAAGCTTGGTATTTTCGAGCCGAAGCCCAAAGTTGATGGTATCGGTTTCGGTAATCGGTACGCCAAAGCCAACGGCTGCGCCAAGGGTATCGGATTTGTAATACGACACGGCCAAGTCTTCCGCATTGAAGCGCGTTTTATACAACTCTATGGTGCGCGAAACGCCATCGACGGTCCAATACGGATCGGTGAAATACACCGAATAACTCTGATTGCTTTTGCTGGTGCTCAGACCCAACGTCAACGAGTTTCCAGAACCGAATACGTTGTGCTGCGAGATCGACGCCTGCAACGCGACCTTCTCCGAACTCGAATAGCCGATACCCACCATGAACTGCCCGGTATTGCGCTCAACGACAGTGATGTTGACGTCGACCTGATCGGACACCCCAGGCACTGGTGGGGTTTCGATGTTGACATCGTCGAAATAGCCCAGCCGCCGAATCCGGACTTTGGAACGCTCGATCCGTGTTCCATCGTACCAAGCGCCTTCCATTTGCCGGACTTCGCGGCGAATCACTTCATCGCGCGTCTTGACGTTACCGATGATGTTGATCTTGCGCACATACACCCGCCGCCCCGGATCGACGAAGAAGGTGAATGCTACCGTCCCTTCTTCCTTGTTGAT
>JAISPI010000023.1 GCA_031275075.1 Burkholderiales bacterium
AAATTGTCGCGCGTGTTGCAGCATCCCTTCACGGCCATCGGGCGCCACATGCCCCAATGCAATGTTTTTCGCGTCGCTCACATTGACGCGATGCGATTCCGCCATCGCGCCCGGATGAAACGCGGTGATCTGATTATCGTCCATATCGGTCATGATCGTCGCTTGGGCGGTATAAGCACCCTCGATCAGACGCACGCCATCGCAAGCGATTCTCTGCGTCGCAAGGCGTACTTCATAAGGCCGCCCGTCTTCCGCCCCCAGTGTTGCCATCACGACCGGTTCGCCGCCCAGCTTTTTCAACGTGTACGCGATGTTGCCCGCGCAGCCGCCCCATTCGCGGCGCATGCTGCTGACGGTGAACGATACGGACAGCCTCTGCATCTGGTCGGGCAGCAAATGCCGCGAGAAACGATCCGGAAAAACCGCAATGATGTCGTAAGCGAGAGAGCCGCAAATCAAAATTCGCGGTGAGGTTGGCGTTGAAGTCATAATTTTATGCTGGAAAAAGAATGGACATCGGTATGATAAACGACAACGCGTTTCGATGTCACCTGCGAGTCCTCATCTTCTGCTTTTCAGCATGGCCTGCAAAGCGCCGCGTTGACGGCGCGATACCGGCAACAACTCCGGCACATCCTGCAGCTCGATTTTCCAGCCGTCATCTTCGTGGTCGCCATCGACATCGCTACTGTCAGCGTTGCCGCGCATCAAACTCTTGATCGCCCGTCGCGCTACCAGATAGCTTCGGTGGATGCGGACAAAGTCGGGGGTAAACTCCTGCTCCAGTCTGGTCAGCGATTCTTCAAGAATGTATTCGCGTTTAGGCGTTTTGATCGTCACATATTTCAATTCGGCCTTAAGGTAAACCACCTCATCAATCGGCACCAGTTCGATCCGCGTCCGTTCGATCACCGGCAAAAACCGCCGCGCCCCCGTCGGCAATCCGGCCAATTGCGCTTCAGAAACTGGCTTCAGCGCCGGCACTTTGCGCAGCGCCGTCAACAAACGGTCGATGCGCACCGGCTTCATCAGATAATCGACGGCGTTCAATTCAAACGCCCTCACCGCATGTTCGTTGAAAGCCGTCACAAAAATCACGCGCGGCGGTTGTTTCATCTTGAGCAGGTGTTGCGCCAGTTCAATGCCGTTCATTACGGGCATCTGGATATCGGTCAAAAGCAAATCGACCTCGGAATTTTGTATCCAATGCAACGCCTCGCGTCCGTCTTCGGCTTCGCCGACGACCGTCAACGGCAACGCTTGCCGACAGTCGTTCAGAAGATCATGCAAACGACGACGGGCAGGCGCTTCGTCATCGACCACCAGAATTTTCAGCGGTTTGTCAGCATTCATTCACGGCTCCCTTGCGATGAAGTCTTCCGAACAGAAGGCTGTTTGCTTTCGGCTGTCGCTGTAACATGCGGCGCCGGTTTTGGCTGCGGCAGCTGCCGGTACGGCATTCGGATATGCACCTCATAGGCTTCGTCGTTGATCACTTTGGCAAACATGCTCGCCTCGGCATCGAAATGCAACGCCAGTCGCGCCCGCACATTGGCGACCGCAATCCGGTTACCGCGATGGTGACGTTTGTTGCCGGGTTGATAAGGATTGCGCAAAATCGCATGCACGACATCGCGTGACGAGAAAATATTGACCGAGATCGTACCGCCGATACCCGACGTTTCGATGCCGTGATAAATCGCGTTCTCCAGCAACGGTTGCAACACCAGCGGCGGCACCATCGCGTCGGTCGGCATACTCTTGACGTTCCAGTCAACCTCAAGACGCGATCCCAGACGCAACTTCTCCAGTCCCAAATACTGGCGGCACAGCTCGACCTCATCGGCCAGCGGCGTCAGATCGCGGTTGTCGCGCATCAGCACACGGAAAAGATCGGCCATGTCCTGCAACGCCGCTTCGGCCTGGCGCGGATCGTGGCGCACAATCGACATCACCGCGTTGATGCTGTTGAACAGAAAGTGGGGGCGGATACGCGCCTGCAACGCCTGCAATTTGGCCTCAATCACCACCGGCGACAACATCCGGTTGCGCATATGAAAGTAGTACAGCAACCCCGCCTGCGCCAGCAGGCTCCAGAACAGTACCGGCACAAGCTCCAGCCATAGTGTAAAACGCAACAAGCCGGTAATAAGCGTCGCACAAACCACCGTGATCGCCGTGATGACCGCCACGCCTCGCCAATACGGCAGCCGAGCCAGCCACGGCCCGCACAACCACAATACCGTCAGCTCCAGAATCAGGAACGGTTCGACACTGCCCGCCAATTCCGTCATTGCCTGCGGCCATTCGTGCGCATGGCTGTGACGCGCCAGCACCGCCAGCACCATGCCGAAATTGACGTACAGAACCGTCCGCAGCACAACACCAAGGTTGCGCCAGTCCGGCATCAACGGAGAGTACTCATCGTATTTCGTGCTCATCGGCATTTATCGGAGGTTGGCTGTCCCAGCACCGTCCCGGCAAGAACCCGTGGTGTCCTTCGCCGCGCTCCTTACAGTACATTGCCATTGTCCACAGCCTCCGGGTATTACGCAAGTCTTGTCGCGCCCTTTGATATAAAAAACCGCTTTCTCAAAGCCTTTTGCCCGAATTTCCTCGATAATAGTATTTTTACACGCCGATTTACCATGCCTTCCACCAAGCCGCAAACGCCCTCCCCTCAAACGGTAGAAACCTGGTCCGGCCGTTTTTCCGAACCCGTCTCCGAGCAAGTCAAGATTTACACCGCGTCGGTCGATTTCGATAAACGGCTGGCGTTCGCCGATATCGACGGTTCGCTCGCGCATGCCCGGATGCTGGCGCACGTCGGGGTGTTGACCGATGCCGATCTGCGCGACATCGAGCGTGGGCTTACGCAAATCCGCGATGAAATCGCGCGTGGCGAGTTTGCATGGTCGGTCGATCTCGAAGACGTTCATTTCAACATTGAAAAACGTTTGACCGCGCTGGTCGGTGACGCCGGTAAACGGCTGCATACCGGCCGCTCACGCAACGATCAGATCGCCACCGACATTCGACTGTGGCTGCGCGATGCCATCGACCATCTGCACAGCCAATTGCATGCGTTGCGCGAAGCCTTCATCAATCAGGCCGAAAAATACGCCGACACCGTTATGCCCGGTTTCACTCACTTACAAGTCGCCCAGCCGGTCACGTTCGGCCACCACCTGATGGCTTACGAAGCGATGTTCGCGCGCGACGCCGAGCGGTTGCGCGACGCACGACGCCGCGTCAACCGGATGCCGCTGGGCGCCGCCGCGCTCGCCGGTACCGGTTATCCGATCAACCGCGAATACACGGCTCGGCTGCTCGGCTTCGAAGCGGTTTGCCCCAATTCGCTCGACGCCGTATCCGACCGCGATTTCGCCATCGAATTTTCGGCGGCAGCCGCGCTGATCATGGTGCATCTGTCGCGTTTATCCGAAGAACTCGTGCTGTGGTCGTCGCCGCGCTTCGGCTTCGTGCAAATCGCCGACCGCTTTTGCACCGGCAGCTCAATCATGCCGCAGAAAAAAAACCCGGACGTTCCCGAACTGGTACGCGGAAAAACCGGTCGCGTCGTTGGCCATTTAATGGGACTGATCACGCTGATGAAAGGCCAGCCGCTCGCCTACAACAAGGACAATCAGGAAGACAAGGAACCACTGTTTGACACCGTTGACACACTGGCGGCCACCCTGTCGATTGTTACCGACCTGATCGCCCACGGCCTGACCGCCGTCCCGGAACGAATGCGGGCAGCGGCGCTTGAAGGCTACGCCACCGCCACCGACCTCGCCGACTATCTGGTCTGTCGCGGCCTGCCGTTCCGCGACGCGCATGAAGTGGTTGCCCGTGCTGTGCGCGAAGCCGAAACCCGCAACGTCACGCTGGAGGCACTGCCGCTCGATGTCTT
>JAISPI010000128.1 GCA_031275075.1 Burkholderiales bacterium
ATACGGCGACCGATGCCTTGATTCTGGCAATGATATCGCGGGCAATGTCTTTATGGTACATGATGAAGGAGTGCGTGGTTCGGACTTCGACGTAGCGGATGTTCGGCGACGTTTCCGGCAATGCGGTTTCCTCGGCGCTCAGGATGCAGTCGTTGGCCTCATCGGCGAACGGCGAAAAACGGCCATGCAAGCCGCGCGTTCCGACATAAACAGTGGTTGGCACCGAAGGCACCGGCAGCGCCTCCATGAACGCCGGATCGGCCAACAACTGCCCCATTTCGCCGGTTAGCCACCGATATGGCCGGCGTGAAGCAAACCGTCGTGCCAATCGGCAGGCGACTGTCGGCGGTGTCAGAAAAAAACAAGCCAGCGGCGGCGCGGCCAGTTCGGGCAATATGCTACGGATTAAAACCGTTCCCAGTGAATGACCAATCAACACATACGGCGGCGCCATCGCGTTGATTCGCGTCAACAGCCGCGCTCGGCACGCTGAAAAATGTTCGAAGGTTGCCGAGTAACCGAAACAACGCGCGTCAATATCCGCCGTTCGCAACTGATGCGCCAACAGCGCCATCGACAACGGTGTACGACCCAGGCCGTGGAGAAGAAGAGCCGAAACATTCATTTCAACATTGTAAAACGTATCCCACGTTTTGCGGGGTAGGCAAAGTGAAACGTGTTCGCCCTACGCCAACTGCTTTTTATAAGTTCCGCCGGTGTTGCTTTCGTTCAAGGTTCCGTCAAGCTCGACAAGCAGACATTTCACGAGGGTCTTGCACACAGGGCGGTGGCGCACCCCTTTGGGAACAATCAACACATCACCTTGATTCAAGGTTTCCAAGCCGTCCTCAAACTCCAGTTCAAAAGTGCCTTCTATCACATAAAACAATTCGTCGGAATTTTCGTGGCAGTGAAAATCCAGCGTTCTGTTTTCGACTTGCACCACATTCAAGGTGTGGTTGTTCAAACGACCGATTTCAAGGTATTGAGACAAAGCGCCGCCATTCGCTTTTTCCAACAAGTTTATTTTATGAATCATGGCGTCTCATCCTTTTCAATCCGGGAACGCGAGGGCTATGTTCTGTCACTGATCAGCAACGACGGCGCGCTGTTCAGTGTGACCGTTACAACGGCGCCGAGCGCATCGTCGCGCGGCGAGAGACGCGCTGTGCCGCCATGAAATTCGGCGATCAGCCGGACGACGTAAAGCCCCAGACCAAGATGCGGCGTGTCGCTGCGTTTGCCTTGACGGACGGACACCATCGGCTCGAACAGTGCGGCGTTGTCGCCCTCAGGAGGCAGCGGCCCTTCGTTGATAACGCGCAGCACAGCGCCTTTGCCGGTCGATTGCAGGCTAATGTCAATTACGGTATCGGGCGCGGCAAATTCGTGCGCGTTGGCAACCAGCTTGTCGAGCATTTGCACGATCAGGTCGGGGGCGACAAAGCGGCGGCACGGTTCATCGGAAACGCGCAGCGAAAAACGGCGACCGGAATAGGCGAGCGAATAGCCCTCGATGCTGCTTTTGAGCAATGCGCAAAGATCAACGTCAGCGCGCTCGGCATCAATAATACTTTGATCAAGACGCGAGGCTTCGGTCATCCGCGCCAGAATGTGCGACAGCCGCGCCAGTCCGCCTTGAGCGCGTTCGAGGTAAGTGCGGCGTTCGTCGTCGGACAGCGTTTCACGCAGATTTTCGAGTGAGCTGCGGACGACGGCGATCGGTGTGCGCAATTCGTGCGACAAACGGCTGGCGATTTGTTCACGGTAAACGGCGGCTTCTTCGAGGCGGCCAAGCACATCCGAAAAGCTGCGCGACAAGTCGCCAATTTCATCACCGGCTTTGGCGCTGGCGGCGATGGCGCGCACGCGGCCACGGGCATCGACGGCATGTTCGATTTCATTGCGTAACCGGCGGATGCGTGCCGACAGCCGCGAAGCGTAGGCGATCAGGACGGCGGCGATCAGCAGCACGGCGGCAAACAGCAATGAAAACAGCCGCTCGAACGCTTGATTGCGGATGGAGAGAATGCCGTTGGTGGTTTCTTCGACGATGACAGCGCCGGCAACGCGGTCGCCGGTCCAGATCGGTGTGGTGGCGACGGTGATCATGGCGGCTCGGTCGGTGGTCGGGCGCTGGCCGAGCATCGGGATACCGGAGAGCGCGCCTTCGACTTCGCGCGCGGACACCAATGTTTGTGCGCCCGGTTCGTCCGTGAAATCCTCGGTCGGTTGCTCGATCAAGCGGGAGTAAATCGGTTCGATCAGATGTGCGCGTAACCATGGCCAGGGATCGCGCCAGGAAAACGGTTGCGATGGACGCTCGTCGATCAGCCGATGCAACGAACCGAGCCGCGCCAATACGCGCAGATCGCGGTCGATGACCCACAGACGCACACTGGCAGGCACCAGCGGCGTCAACGCATTTTCGAGCTGTTGCTGCACATTATCCGGCAATGGTGCTGGCGATGAAGGCGTTGACGACAGCGACAGCGGCATGACCACCAGCGGTTGCATCGGCAACCGTGGCAGCACATCCGGCGCGTCCGGCGCGTCCGGGAAATCGACGGCATCGGCTTCGCGTTGCGCCTGCGGCAATGAAACAAGCGCGTCGGCGCGAAAAACATCGGGGCGTTCGTACAAAGCGGTGGCGACGGCTTGGGCGGTGACGCGCAACGTCCGTTCCTGACCGTTCTTGAGAAAGCGGTCGACTTCGCGCAAGTGTTCATAGCCGAGCCAAGGCAGAATCAGCAGCACAGTCAGCGTCAACAACAGTTGCAGCCGTATGCCGAAACGCCAACCGTGGCGGGGAGATGATGCGGCAGGAGCGTTCATGTTTCCTGCGGGTTCCAGCGGTAACCCATGCCGTAAACGGTGACGATATGATCAAAGGCCGGGTCAATCGCGACGAATTTGCGGCGAATGCGCTTGATGTGCGAGGTGATCGTTGCCTCATCGACGTAAATACGAGCATCCTTCATCAAGCTTTCGCGGTCTTTGACGTGGCCGGGATGACGCGCCAGCGTGTGCACCATCCAGAATTCGGTGACAGTGAGCGGTACCGGCGTGTCCTGCCAGTGCGCCGACAGTCGCGGCAGGTCGAGGCGCAACGCGCCGCGCGCCAGCACATCGTCGGCTTCCGGCGGTGACGCGGCCAGATCAATGCGCCGGAACAATGCGGCGATGCGGGCCGTCAGGTGCGGCAGGCTGACATCCTTGGTGACGTAATCGTCGGCGCCCATCCGCAGGCCGGCGACAATATCGAAATCGCTGTCGCGCGCCGAAAGAAAAATGATTGGCAGCCGCTCCGAACGCGCCCGCAGTTCGCGGCACAACGTGAAACCGCCATCGACTTCATCACCGAGACCGATGTCGATCAGCGCCAGATCGGGCAGCCGCGCCGTGAAGGCGGCGAGCGCGTCGGCGCGGTTGGCATAGGCAGACACTTTATAACCCTGTCGGCGCAACGCTTCGGCGCAGTTGTCGCGCAATGCCGGCTCGTCTTCAATCAGGGCGATGTGGCGGCTCATGGGGTTCTCCAAAACAGCGATGGTTGCACTATAGCCGAAGCGGCGGACGACGGACACGGATTTTTGACATTGCCATCAGTTTGCCATGATTGATCAGCGTTTTGGCAGCAACCGTGTACGAAACGGTCAGAGTTGAGGGGCGTAATGGTGACATCAGGGTATTGCCCGTTTTCGAGGAGAGTCTCATGTCTGCCGCTATACCTTCTTCTTCCGAACGTTTTCCGGCGGTGAGCCGACATGGCGTGCGCGACTTGTTGCGTTTTGTCGGCGCGGCGTTGATAACCGGTCTTGTCGCCAGTCTGATACTGATGGCGGCGATTCTGTTTTTTGCCGGAAATGTGTATGCGCAAAACAGTTCCTCAACGGTTGCCGGTGATGGCCTCCAAAACGGCGCATTGTTGTTGAGCGACGGTGTTGGTGGCAGGGTCGCGGCGCCGCTGCTCGATACAACCGTACAGGCGGAATTGAACGGGCTGATGGCGCGCGTCAAAGTAATACAGACATTCAAAAATCCGGACGACACAGTGCGCGAAGGCGTTTACGCGTTTCCGTTGCCGGAAACAGCGGCGGTCGATCATCTCGAAATGAAAATCGGCGAGCGGCGAATCCAGGGACAGATCAAGGAGCGGCAACAAGCGCGGCAGATATATGAACAAGCGAAACAGGAGGGCAAAAAAGCGGCGCTGGTCGAACAGTGGCGCCCCAATTTGTTCACCACCAGCGTTGCGCCGATCGGCCCTGGCGATGAAGTTGTTGTCGAAATTGAGTATCAACAATCGCTGCGCTACGATCAGGGTGTGTTCTCGTGGCGTTTCCCGCTGGCGATTACACCGCGCTACAGTCCCGGCGGGACGATGCCCGAAAGCGATGCGCTTACGCCGATGGCGGTTACACCGATGGAAGAAAATAAACCAGGCAGCGAGCCAACGCTGCATGAGATGCCGCTGCCGATGAGCGGCGAGGCGCATCACTTCGCGGCGTATCCGGTGCGTTTCGATATCCTATTGGCGCCCGGCGCGCCGATTCGCGAAGTGCATAGCCTGTACCACGGCATCGTGATGGAAGACCTCGGCAGCGGGCGTTATCACATGGCGCTGGAGGAGGACACCATTCCTGCTGATCGGGATTTTGAGTTGACCTGGACACCGCAAACCGGACAAGCGCCGCAGGCGGCGTTGTTCACCGAACGTTTCGCCGGCGAAGATTACTGGTACCTGATGTTGATGCCCGCCAGCGAACCGGCGGCACAAACCATTCGGCGGCCGCGCGAAATTACTTACATCATCGACACTTCCGGCTCAATGGAGGGCGCGTCGATTCAGCAGGCGAAAGACGCGTTACTGATGGCGTTGGATCGATTGCAGCCCGGCGATTTTTTTAACGTCATCGAATTCAACTCAGCAACAAAGCCGTTGTTTGTTGCGCCGGTGGCGGCAGATGCGGCGTCGCTCAAAAAAGCGCGCGCGTTCGTATCGAAACTGCGCGCCAACGGCGGTACGGAAATGTATCCGGCGCTGAAGATGGCGCTCGAAGCGCCGCCGACGCCGGGAATGATCGGGCAGGTGGTGTTTTTGACCGACGGCGCGGTTGGCAACGAGGAACAGTTGTTCGATTTGATTCGTGATCGGCTGAAGGCGCGGCGCTTGTTTACCGTCGGCATCGGCTCGGCACCGAACGCTTATTTCATGAACCGTGCGGCGGAATTTGGCCGCGGCACCTATACATTCATCAGCGACATTCACGAAGTCAACGAAAAAATGATGGCGCTTTTCCAGAAACTGGAAACGCCGGCGTTGACCGATGTAAAAGCGCAGTGGCCGATAGCGGTTGACATGTGGCCAACGGTAATCGGCGATTTGTATCAAGGTGAGCCGGTGATCGTTGTCGGCAAAACTGCCGTGAACCTGAAGAAGGGAACGCTGACATTGCAGGGCGCGGTGCATGGGAAAAGCTGGCACAGCGCGTTGACGCTCGACGAGGCGGTGCCGGCGGCGGGCATTGCAACCTTGTGGGCGCGTCGCAAGATTGACACGTTGCTCGACGAAGGCCGCCGTCAAGGCAACCACGAAGCGATGCGCGATGAAGTCGTGCAACTGGCGCTGAAACACCATCTGGTCAGCCGTTTCACCAGTCTGGTGGCGGTTGATGTGACACCGAGCTTTCCTTCTCGTATGGCGATCGAAAAAACAGCGTTGCCATTTGCCTTGCCGCACGGCACGACGGTGTCGATGGCGGGTTTGCCGGCAACCAGTACCCCGGCGGCTTGGCAGATGTTGGGCGGTGTGTTGGCGCTGTTGCTGGCGTGGATGCTAAAGCGGCGGCGGGTTTAGTGGATGAGACGTTGAACACGAAATGGACAAACAGCATGGATACTGACGGCGTATTTCTGGCGATATTGCGACCGGAAGAAGAGCGGGTCATGTCGCTCGCTGTAGCGAAAGCGGCATTGGCGACAGAAAAATGGTTGGCAACCGGCGGTGATTCATTGAGCGCGCGGGCGTGGAAAATGTTGCAAGCGGGTTCGTTTGGGAAAATTGCCGGAGAGAAGATTCGATCATGAACGAACGGTTGCTGCTTCCGGTCGAGTGCTTTCGGTTTCCTTCCGACGAAAACCGATCAACCGGCCTGTCAACGAGAGAGGAGAGACGCGGTAAACGACGGGCCGGTTGTTTTTTGGGGAGAGCATGCGGATGGGCGCGAGAGATAGCGGCGTGGCTGGTGGTTGCGCTGGCGTTGTGGTGGCTTGGCAACGCCGGCTATATTCACGCCAAGGCATGGCTCGGGCAGACGTTGCTGGAGCGCGCCTGGAGACAAACGCAGCAAACACAAACAGCGGTCAAGCCCTGGCCATGGGCCGATACCGTACCGGTAGCACAGTTATTGGTCCCGTCTCAAGGAGCGCAAACATTGATATTACGAGGTGCCAATGGCCGCACCATTGCCTGGGGGCCGGGTTGGCGCGAGGACTCGGCGCTGCCGGGTGTTGAAGGAGGAGGCAACAGTGTGATCGTCGCGCATCGTGACACGCATTTTCGTTTTCTCAAAGATTTGGCGGTCGGTGATGTGCTTGAGCTAGAAAACGCGCAGAGAGAGAAATTTCGTTACCGTGTCTGGCGCATCCGTGTTGTCGATGCCGATTTTGCGTTGCCGCTGGTGACGGAAGAGGCGAGATTAACGCTGGTGACCTGTTACCCATTCGACACCTTGGCGCGGGATAACCGGCAGCGTTATCTTGTTGAGGCGGTGCGGGAGTCAGGCGTCGGGGCAGCGATTTGATGACCGGTGACGGCGGCGCACAGTGTTTGCAGCGTCGGTGGCGGTGACAACGGTTGCGGTGGTGAAGCGTTGAGTTTTTGCAATAGTTGAACGATGTTGCTGCGCTTCGCTTTGACGATGCCGAAATGGACGAGTGCATCGCCGCGAAAAACGACGAGGGTTGGAAAGTCGTCAAGTTCGAGCGCTCCAATGAGCGCTTCGTCGTCCTCAATGTCGATATAGGCGAACAATGTTTTCGGATGCTGTTGCGCCAGCGCCGAGTATTCCGGTTTGAAATCGCGGCAGACCGCGCACCATTCGGCGCACAGACAAATGACGAGCAGCGCGTTCTCGTCGAATGCCTGGCGGCGTTGTCGCAGCAACGGCCAGTGTTGCGCGAGGTAGACCGTGGTGTTCTGTGGCAAAAGCGTTGACAAATGCGCTGGTGCGCGCATTGGCGACACGGCGGTCATGGGTGAAGATTGTCCAGTTCCGGCAAGCGCAATGCTTTTCGCAAGCGTTGCGCGGTTTGCAGGGCATCGTCCAACGTTTCGGCGCAGCAGGTGATATGTCCCATTTTGCGGTTGCGCCGAGCTTCTTTTTTGCCGTACAGATGCAGATGTGCGTTACTTCCAGCGAGCAATGCGTTCCAATCCGGTTCGCGTGGGGTGTCACCATCAAGAAACCACAAATCGCCGAGCAGGTTGATCATGACTGCCGGAGTTTTCTGGGCGGGATCGCCGAGCGGCAAACCGGCGGTGATCCGCGCCTGTTGCTCGAATTGCGAGGTGACGCACGACTCAATCGTATGGTGGCCGGAATTGTGGGGGCGTGGCGCCATCTCGTTCAGGTAAATGTTGTCCTCGGCGTCGATAAAAAATTCGATGCACAGCACGCCGCGATAACCCATGTTTTCGACGACGCGGCGCGCGTATTCGCAAGCATTTTGCGCGATAGATTCGCTGATGCGTGCCGGGACGAGGGTAACGTCGAGAATACCGTTGCGGTGGATGTTTTCGGCAACCGGCCACAACGTGATATTGCCGTGCGTGTCGCGGGCGATCAAAACCGAGATTTCACGCGCCAGATTCAGTTTTTGTTCAAGCACGCAGGTAACATTGCCAAGTTTCTGGAAGGCATCAGCCACCTGATCGGGGGCGGCAACGGCGCACTGTCCTTTGCCGTCGTAACCGAGGCGCGCGGTTTTGAGGATGCCCGGAAACAGATACTGGGGCATCGGCGACGAAAAGTCGCTGCTGTCATGCAACACCACGAAGTGGCCAACCGGCAAGCCGTGACGTGCGAAAAAAGTTTTTTCCTGGATGCGACTCTGAGCGATGGCAATGCTGTCGGCGGCGGGACGCAGCGGCATGTGTGTTGCCAGATGCACCAGCGCAGTGTAGGGCACGTTCTCGAATTCGACCGTCGCCGCTTGTGCCAGTTCGCTTAGCGCTTGCAACGTTTCTGCGTCCTGATAGGGCGCCGTCCACAGCATGTCGGCAACAGCGGCAATCGGCGCGTCGGGATGGGGGTCAATCGCCGCGACGCGGTAACCCAGCCGCTGGGCGGCCCGACAAAACATCGTTCCCAACTGGCCGCCGCCAAGAACCGCCAACCAACTGCCGGGCGATAGCGATACCGCCGGGTGCGGCTCGGTCTCGGCGTCAAGCGGTTCGTAGAAACCGTTGTCGGTGCCAGGGTTGGTGTCGGTGGCTGGAAACGGAATAGAGGTCATCAGCGTTATGCGGCGTAGAAACAAAAAAAGCCACGTTTTCTGGACAATAACGTATTTTACCCGTATTGATGAGCACCAACGAATTTCGGGCGCCGACAGTTTGCGTTACAGACAATGGCATGCTATTAAAGCTGAAACAATGGGGTTGGAACGATGTGGCGACAAAAAGTTTTTCCGGAAGCACGGTTACTGTGGTTGGCAAGGGCGTGGCTGGCG
>JAISPI010000131.1 GCA_031275075.1 Burkholderiales bacterium
TCAAGCCGCAACGTGGGCCGGAAGCCAGCATCCGCAAATCGTTGCAAATCTTGGTCAATTTGACGGCATTCCGTTTCAGCACGCCGGAAACATGAACATAGTCACCGCAGTCGGAGGTGGCCTCGACCAAGTCGCTCGACAGAGCAAACTTCTCTCCAGTGTTTTTGGACAAATACTCGACCGCCAGTTTGGGATATCCGGGCGGCGCGTTGACCGATGTTCCGATCGCGGTTGCACCGAGATTGACTTCACGCAACATCTCGCACGTCGCTTCGACGAGTTCGATTTCCTCGCTGATCGACGTTGCAAAACCATGAAACTCGGAACCCATCGACATCGGCACGGCGTCCTGCAAGTGCGTACGCCCCATCTTCAGCACTTTGCTGAATTCCTTTCCTTTGGCGGAAAACGCATCCTGCAATTCGCGCAGCGTCTTGGCGTATTCCTTCAACCGGATGAACAGCGCCAGATGAAGCGCGGTCGGATAAGAGTCGTTGGTGGACTGCGAACAATTGACGTGATCGTTCGGGCTGACCGTAGCGTAATCGCCTTTTGGTTTGCCCATCGATTCCAGAGCGATGTTGGCAACCACCTCATTGGTGTTCATATTGACGGACGTAGCAGCTCCGCCCTGGATAAAATCGGTGACGAATTGATCGACAAACTCACCGGCAATCAGGCGATCACAGGCTTTGACAATCGCTTCAGCTACCTTGGCATCCAGCACACCGCAGTCACGGTTGGCCATCGCTGCGGATTTTTTCACGTACGCCATCGCTTTAATCATGACGGGTTCTTCCGCCATCGACCGTCCGGTAATGTAAAAATTTTCCTTGCCGCGCAAAGTCTGTACGCCGTAATACACATTGTCAGGCAGTTCCCGCTCTCCCAGAAAGTCTTTCTCAATTCGACTCATCGTTTTCAACCTTTCCTCTCTATTACATTTTAACCTATGCGTCGGGTTTCGGCGCTCCAAATGAAATATCCCCGCAGTAGCGGGGATGTTTTTTTACCTAGCTTCCGATCGTTACCATTTTTCTCCGCAAAAACGCTATTTGCGTTTGCAACGGTAACTCTTTCGGACATACATCATGGCAACCTAGAAGCGACATACAACCAAAAACACCGCTGTCGTCACCCACCAACTCGTAAAAATCTTCATCCGTGCGTTCATCGCGCGGGTCAAGTTTGAAGCGCGCCATCTTGTTCATGCCAACCGCGCCGACAAAGTCTTTCCGCATCTGCGCCGTCCCGCATGCTGCCACGCACGAACCGCACTCGACGCAACGATCCAGCTCGTAAATTTTTTCGGCGAGTTCAGGATCCATCCGGGTTTCGGCCTTGCTCAGGTTGACTTCTTCCTCTTTCGTATGCACCCAGGTTTCGAGACGTTCGCTCATTCCGCGCATCCACTTGCCGGTGTTGACCGACAGATCGCCGATCAATTCAAACACCGGTAGCGGCGCCAGCGTGATGTCGGCTCCCATATCCTTGGTCAACGTCCGACACGCCAGTCCGGGACGGCCATTGATCAGCATCGAGCAACTGCCGCAAATTCCCGCGCGACAAACAAAATCGTATTGCAGCGTCGGATCCTGATGCTCGCGGATTTCGCTCAGCGCCAGAAAAAGGGTCATGCCTTCGGCTTCTTCCAGTTGATAAGACTGCATGTGCGGCTTGCTGTCCGGATCCTTCGGGTTATAACGCAGAATATGGAAGGTCAGCATTCGTTGCCGGGTTTGCCCGCCCGACGCGGTGTTTTTTTGTACGTTGCTCATCTTCTGGCTCATCCGTTCAAAGGTTCGTCGATACGTTCGTTAAGACCGCGCAGCTCGCCGGGCAATTTGTCCCTGAAGGGCATCAACGCTTCTTGAACCGCGAAACGATCCTTGCTTTCCATCCGTTTCTTGATTTCTTCGATTTCCCCAAGCCGTTTGGCCGTATCCGGATGATCGATGTAATCTTTGGCTCCGTAACCGCGCCACCCCGGCGGCAGTTCCATCTTCATGACGTCGAGTGTTTCGTATTGCAATTCGGGCAATGTCGCGTTCTCATCACGCCAGAAAGACAGCGTCCGTTTCAACCACTGTTGGTCGTCGCGATGCGGGTAATCCTCGCGGAAGTGCGCGCCGCGGCTTTCGGTCCGTTGCAGCGCACCATACGCTACCGTCAGTGCCAGCTTGAGCATCTTCTGCGTCCGGTACGCCGCGACCAATTCCGGGTTTACGCCCGGCGCCTTGCTGGTCAACCCGATGTTGCGACTGCGCTCCAGCAGCTTTTGCAGATGTTCTACGCCTTCTTTCAGCGCATCGCCGTTACGGAAGATGCCAACCGAACGGATCATGATTTCCTGCATTTCGACGTTGAGCTTGAAGGCGTTTTCGCTGCCCTTACTGTTCAGGAGCGCTTGTAGTTTTGCCTCTTCCCGCTCGACGAATTCTTCGACCAGCCCCATCGGCATAGCAACCGTGTTTTCCGGTTTGTCGCAAAAATCGGCAATAAACTCGCCAACGATCATCCCGGCCACCACCGTTTCCGCCACCGAGTTGCCTCCTAGCCGGTTGAACCCGTGCATATCCCAGCACGCAGCCTCGCCGGCCGCGAACAGCCCTTTCAGGTGCGGCGATTCGCCGGTATGGTTGGTGCGCACGCCGCCCATTGTGTAGTGCTGCGCTGGCCGCACCGGAATCCATTTTTCGGCGGGATCAATCCCCAAGAAGCTTTCGCAGATTTCCTTGACTTCGCGCAGGTTGTGTTCAATGTGATGACGTCCCAGCAAAGTGATATCCAGCCACAGGTGTTCACCGAAACGCGACTTGACGCCCTTGCCTTTGCGGATGTGTTCTTCCATCCGGCGCGACACCACGTCGCGCGACGCCAATTCCTTCTTCTCAGGCTCGTAATCGGGCATGAAACGATGGCCATCAACGTCACGCAGCAAACCGCCATCACCGCGACAGCCTTCGGTCACCAGAATGCCGAGCGGTACGATACCGGTCGGGTGGAACTGCACGGCTTCCATGTTGCCGAGTCCCGCAATGCCGGTTTCCAGCGCGATCGCGTGGCCGATGCCTTCGCAGATCACAGCGTTGGTAGTGACGCGATACAATTTGCCGGCGCCACCAGTCGCAATAGCCGTTGCCTTCGCGAGGTACGCGCGCAACTCGCCGGTGATCAAATCGCGGACGACCGCGCCATAGCAACGCTTGCCATCATGAATCAGCGCAATCGCTTCAGCGCGTTCGTGTACTTCAACGCCTTCACAAATCGCCCGATCGCTGGCGGTGTACAACATCGCGTGACCGGTTCCGTCCGCGACGTAGCACGTCCGCCATTTCTTGGTGCCGCCGAAATCGCGCTGCGCGATCAGGCCGCGCGCTTCTTCGCGTTCGGTGATGGTCACCTTCTGGCTGTTAATAATAACCTGCCGGTCGCCCGGGGTTACCCGGCTCCACGGCAAACCCCAAGCCGCCAATTCGCGCGCCGCTTTTGGCGCGGTGTTGACGAACATCCGGGCTACTTCCTGATCGGCGCCCCAGTCACTGCCGCGCACCGTATCTTCAAAATGGACGTCTTCACTGTCGCCCTGCCCTTTGATCACGTTAGCCAGCGACGCCTGCATTCCCCCCTGCGCCGCTGCCGAATGCGAACGCTTCGGCGGCACCAGAGACAACACAATCACCTCATGACCACGGCGCTTGGCTCCGATTCCCATCCGCAGACCGGCCAGTCCACCGCCGATCACCAGCACATCGGTAAAAATGACCTTCATTTTGCGCCCTCCCTAGCCTGTTGTGCCCATGTCGGGGTGTAATGTTCTCCGTTTTTGTAATTCTCCTGATAGTCGTAACCGACTTTCATGTACGCCGCCAACGTAGCAAACCCCAAGATGAGGAAAAACGCCGTTATCGCCCATTTGAGTTTTTTCAGGAACTCACGGCTACAGTTCGGCCAGCACCACTTCACCGCCAGCCGATATAAGCCGATACCACCATGAAATTCAACCAGCAACAGCAACACAAGATAGAACGGCCACAGCCCGTCAACCCACATCCGGCCGCCCGAACCAAAGGGGCCGATATCTTGCGGCCATACCATCATCTGATAAAGATGCGCCGAAGCCAGGAAGAACATCGCAAAACCGGTGTACACCTGCCACATCCACATGGTCGTGTCTCCGTGCTGCATCGACTTGGCGTGTGCGCGGTATAGCTTGAACTGGCTGTAATTGATCGGGAACTTCCGGACAGCCAGCATCGCATGCAACACAAAAACCGCGGCAACGACAGCAACGACGATCGAGACAAGCCAGGGATAAGCCTTGCCTCCGAAGACATAATACCCTTCGAAGAATTTGGTGATCATCCACATCGAATCTTTGCCCAACAAAATCGATGCAACGAAAAACATGTGACCCCACATGAAGAGCGCCAGAAACAGGCCGCTTGCGCTTTGCAGAAAATCGAGGCGAGCCGGCAAACGACTTTTTCGAGGCCGCTCCGACAAACCCGTCTGAATGATGAGTGTTTCGTTTGACATAGGAACCTTAAGATCAAAAATGAGAACTCAACCTGGAATGCGTTGTCAAAAACCACATACAGTATAACGCGCTTCATCTTAGGACGCTTGATTTTCGTCAATTTTTTGCTGCCTATTGCTTTAGGAGCACAACAGAATTTCATCGGTAACCGTTTGCTTTAGAAACGTTTTTTTCACTTTATTTTCATATCAACGCACAAACGTTCGCGCCAAAATTTTGTTTGGGTCGAGAAAATAAATCGGCATTTTTTCAATGCCGTTTGATTGATGACTTTCTTGCCCGCGTCGACCCCCTTTTCAAAGGGAGTGTCCGTCGAAGACGGACGGGGTTTGTTTTTCCTCTCCCGACCCTTCGAGTCACCCTCTCCCGCAAACGGGGAGGGATGGGAGTTTGTTCTTCCCCGCGTTCTCCGCGCCTCCGCGGGAGATATTTTTTGTGCTCTTTGCGGGCGGTTAAAACAGTTTTTTCTTACTGCTTGATATCGCTCCTAGTGCGCTACGCCGCACCGTTTTGCACATGCGCAATCCAGTGTGCCGTCAACTTTTCCTGCAACGCGTTCTGCCGCAAACGTTGCGCCAAGCCGCCAAAATCAATGCGAT
The DNA here is from genome assembly GCA_031275075.1 of Burkholderiales bacterium. Lineage (GTDB taxonomy): Bacteria > Pseudomonadota > Gammaproteobacteria > Burkholderiales > Casimicrobiaceae > UBA931. The sequence goes on from JAISPI010000131.1 coordinate 5,140, forward strand.
CAAGCGGCTGATCCTGATTGGAGCAAGTGAAAACATAACTCACTTCGCCCGACTGCGGATCGCGGTGTATTTGCAAACACTGCGCACAAATTTCTTTCATCATGCACTGCATCGGCGAATTGATCGACCCGATAGCCTGATGGGTCGGCTTTAGATGCGCGGCGAGAACACCGTGCCGTGCCGCTGCCACCGCCGCCATCATACGGTCGGAACCGATCACGATCATCCGGTCGGTGTCGGCAAATGGAATCGTTTGATCACCGAATTTCCCTTCGGCGTAGGCGCGCATGGCTTCGACGATGTTGCCAACAAACGTTTTATCCTGCGGACGCGAAGGCACAAACCCCGGCGCTTCTTCGCAGCACCAGATAATCGTGTCGGCCGCTGCTTCGATATCTTCAACTTTGTAGCGGTCTTCGACCTTGCGGTAACCGGCGAAGTACAACACTTTTGAACCCGCATCCCGGAACGCCCGCCCGATCGAAAACAGCACCGCATTGCCCAGACCGCCGCCGATCAGCGTGACCGTTTCGCCGGGTTCGATTTCAGTCGGCGCGCCGGTCGGCCCCATCAAAATCACCGGCTCGCCGGGTTGCAATGTCGCGCACAGATTCGACGAACCGCCCATTTCTAGCACGATGAGCGACACCAGACCGCGCTCACGGTCAACCCAAGCGCCGGTCAATGCCAGTCCTTCCATCGCCATCCGTGTCTCGTTGATGCGTGGCGCTCGCGTCTCAAAATTCTGCAACCGGTAAAACTGTCCCGGCGTGAAATGCCGCGCAGCCTCAGGCGCCCGCACAACGATCTCGATGATGGTCGGCGTCAAACGTTCGATCCGTTCAATCGAGGCTCGCCAATCGCGGTCGAGTCCGGCCAGGAACGCCGCTTCGTTTTCTCTCGCCACCGTTTCCGGCAACCGCGCCAGCAACTTTGAAATGACCGGATAACTTTGCCGCGCGCTCGCCATCGCCTTGACCACATTGCCAAAATACGAAGGATGCAGATCGCCCAGGAAACTGACCGCCCGTCCATCGCTTTCGATGGCGGTCAAGATCGTGGTTTTTTCCGGTTTCGCCAAACCATGCACCACTTTCGCCGGTTTTCCTTCCTCGTCGATCAACCGGAAATATTTTCCTTCGAGCGAAAAATTTTCAGCGTCTTCACGCGCCAACACCGTATTCGGTGACGTGCCCGCCGCAATCAACACCGTGCGCGCCGGCAGCACCGTTTCGCCACCACTCCGTGACGATACTTTCAGTCCGCAGGCGCTGCCGTATTCGTCAACCTCGACAGCTTCCGGCGTCAGCCCTTCGGCGAACCAGATGCCCTCCTCAAGCGCCTTTTCGATTTCTTCGTTGTTCAGCGTATACGAAGGACTGTCGATCATCCGCTTACGGTACGCCACCGTCGAGCCGCCCCAACGCTGTAACAGACTTATCGTATCGACCGGACGGCCTTCGCGTTGTGCTGCGCTACGTTCGTCACGCAAGGCTTGCGCGTGCGCAATGAATTCATCGGCAACGGCGCATTCTTCCGGCGTCCACCGCGCCTCCACTTTTTCACGCCCTTGCGCCGCCACCAATGTTTCATAGCGGCTCAGGAATTTTTCAACCTGCACCGGATAATACGCCAGCGCCTCGGTCGCCGCGTCGATTGCCGTCAAGCCGCCACCGATCACCACCACTGGCAGCCGCAACTGCATGTTGGCCAGCGAATCGCGTTTGGCCGCGCCGGTCAATTGCAACGCCATCAAAAAATCCGATGCCGTGCGTACTCCGGATGCCAGTCCATGCGGAATGTCGAGCACCGTCGGCTTGCCGGCGCCGAGCGCCAGCGCCACATGATCGAAACCGCGCGCCCAGGCATCCGTCAGCTTTACCGTGCTGCCGAATCGCACACCGCCGTAAAGCCCGAATTCGGCGCGACGCTGCAACAGCAAACGAATCACCTTCAAAAAATTCTTGTCCCAGCGCACGGTAATTCCGTATTCGGCGACGCCACCGAAACCGGCGAGAACACGCGCGTCGAGCGGCTCGACCAGTTCCGTGTAATCGCGCACAGGCAAAAACGGCACCCGCGAACCGTCAACAGCAACACCCGACAGCGTTTCATCGAGCGGCTCGATTTTCAGTCCATCGATGCCAACCACTGTATGTCCGTCGTTCAGCAAATGGTGCGCCAGCGTGTACCCGGCCGGGCCCATTCCCGCTACCAGCACCCGCTTGCCCGACGGCGGCAACGGCAGCGGTCGGCGCAGATCGAGCGGATTCCAGCGTGTCAGCAGCGAATACATCTCAAAACCCCACGGCAACGCCAACACATCTTTGAGCAACCGCGTTTCCGATTGCGGAATATCAACCGGCTCCTGCTTCTGATAAATGCACGCCTTCATGCAATCGTTGCAAATCCGGTGCCCCGTTGCCGCCACCATCGGATTGTCGATACAAATCATCGCCAGCGCCGCCAGCGGCACCCCTTCGGCGCGCAATTTGTGAAACTCCGAAATACGCTCTTCCAGCGGACACCCGCCCAGCGGCACGCCCAACGGCGAGTTCTTGAACGGCTGCGCTGACGGTTCACCATCGGTCACTTTTTCACGGATTCCCTGCATGCAACTGTCACGCCCTTGTTCGTGGCACCAGATACAGTAATGCGCCTGATCAAGCCCGCCGACAACATCCATCCCATGATCGGTCAACGCGAATCCCTGACGCTGCCGCAATGCGTGCGTTTCATCGAGTTTCCACATGGATACTCCGCAACGCTCATGCGCCGCAATCGGCACCAACTTCATGAAGTCGATCTTGCGGGGAACTTTGAACAACACATCGCGTTTGTGGAACGCCTGCCCTTCCGGCGTATGTACCGCCCATGCCGCGTAACGCATCGCCAACTCCAGCGCCTCGGCATTGGCGTCGGTATTTTTGGCATTTGTGTCAGACTGCCAGCGCGTCACCGCCTGCGCAAAAGCCAGTTGTGTCAGCGGCACACCCAATAACTTTTCCAATGACTGCCGCAACGCAGCGCCATCAAACGCCGCCGCTGCTTCCGCTTTGTACGTATTGACCGCCTTGCGCTGAACGAATTGCCGTTTCACCGCATAAATCGGCGCCAGCTCGTGATGCTGTGCCTCCAGCGCACGCACTTCTTCAGTAACGCCAAACAATTCAGCGAGAAAGTCCTCAAGATAAGGCCCCACCGCGATCAGAAAATCGGCTTCCGCCTTGCGATCCAGCGTTTCCGGCGCCCGCCGCGCTTCCTGCAACCGTTCGGCCAGTGTCGCTTCGGCAGCGGTAAGGTACTTAAGAAAGCACTGATCAAGCCGGAGCAATCCGGCGCGGGTATAGAGGTCAGCAAAAGTCAAATCGTGAGCAAGTTTCAGCATGGGACAGAAAGTCTTTTATGGTTGCGGCATTGACGCCAAAACACACACAGCACCGATATTCCGCGGTGCTGTGTTCCGAAAGAACAGATTTTACCTTGGTTTTCGTCCGGTTTTACATTCCGGCAACACCCAACGTATCGTGGGCGTAATCAAACTGCCATGACGCTGAAAAATGTTTTGATAGCCTATACTGTTTGCTTTTAAAGCAACAACGGCTGTTCATGGGCTTTCGATTTTTTTTACCATTTCTTTTGTTCGCATGGCTGGCGTCGCCACCGCTGATGGCGGCGAAGGTTAAAACTGCGCCCGGAAACGATTACAGCCAACGCACCGAAGTGCAATCCTGGGCGGCAACGTTTGGCGCTAAAGAAGGAATCAATCCCCAATTTCTGCTCGACACCCTGAAAAGCGCCAAAACCGAACCCCGGATCATCGAGCTGATGGACGCGCCGGTTAAAACGCCACCGCTGTGGTTTGAATACGCGCCGCGTTTTCTCAACGAAGGCCGTATCAGCGCCGGTGTTGACTTCTGGATCAGCAACGAAACGCTGCTTGCACGCGCTCAAGCTTTCTTCGGTGTACCGCCTGAAATCATCGTCGCTATCATCGGCGTCGAAACCTATTACGGACGCAACGTCGGCAACTTTCGCGTGCTTGATGCGCTCACTACGTTGGCGTTTGATTACCCGCGCCGCGCCGATTACTTTCGCGGAGAACTCGAACAATTCTTTTTGCTGATGCTCGACAATGGCTTTGCGCCGACAACGCCTAAAGGCTCTTTCGCCGGCGCGATGGGCATCAGCCAATTCATGCCGCGAAGTTATCGTCACTATGCTGTCGATTTCGATGGTGACGGTCGCGTCGATCTCTGGCAAACGCCTGACGCTATCGGCAGTGTCGCCTTCTACCTGAAAGAACATCGCTGGCAAACCGGCGCGCCGATTCTAACCCCCGTGCAACTTCCGCCGGAAACCGCCGCAACGCTCACTTCTCTCCTCAACAACGGCCTGAGTGACCCGCAGCCGTGGAGACAATGGCGTTCACTTGGCGTCAACCCTCCCGACACTCACACAACCATCAGTGACGACACAGCAATCAGTCTGCTGGCACTCGATGCCAGCACCGGCCCCATGTATTTTCTCGCGCACGACAACTTCCGCGTCATCATGCGCTATAACAAGAGCAGACTTTACGCGGCAGCCGTGACCTTTCTGGCAAAAGAAATAAAAGCGCGAAGATAAAACGCAGCAACCCGCTGCCGCAACGCTAACGTTACAACAGCGGGCAATGTTTTGTTCTACCGTCCGCCCGACGCTCTGCCGCCGCCTTGCTGGGAGTTCGACCGATCCGCTCCCCGGCTTGACTGCGAAGATCTGTCATTGTTGCCTGACGCGGTCGTCCGCCCACCGGCTTGACGGGATTCGCTCGAAACGTTGCCGCGTGGACGGTCTGCACTCGGTCGTCCTTCCGATCTATCTTGCTGCCCGCCAGCTTGACGGGATTCGCTTGAAAAGTTGCTGCGCGAACGATCTGCACTTGGTCGTCCTTCTGACCTATCCTGCCGCCCACCGGCTTGACGGGATTCGCTCGAAAAGTTGCTGCGCGGACGGTCTACGTTCGATCGCCCTTCCGATCTATCCTGCCGCCCACCGGCTTGACGGGGGCCATCGCCGCGTGGACGATCTGCACTCGGTCGCCCTTCCGAACGCGGCTGATACGACGGATGCCGCGGATCGCGTCCCGGCGACCCGTAGGAAGACGACCTCGACGATGGACGCCCCGCATGCGGAGATCGTGGCGGCGGCGGTCTGTTGTAGTAATCACGCGGCGGCGGCGGTCGCCGCCATACGT
>JAISPI010000047.1 GCA_031275075.1 Burkholderiales bacterium
CCGTACAGCGCCGCTGCCGTTATAAAGGAAAACGCCGCCGGAAAAACGGTGTTCGTCGATTTCACCGCGGCTTGGTGCGTAACCTGTCAAGCCAACAAAAAATGGGTGCTCGATACCGACGATATACAGCAAGCCTTTGTGCATCACGGCGTCGTTCTGATGCGCGCCGACTGGACGCGCCGCGATCCCGCAATCACCGAAGCGCTGGCGGCGCTTGGCCGCAGCAGCGTGCCGGTTTACGCGTTCTACCGCCCCGGGAAACCGCCGGAATTGCTGCCGGAACTGCTGCAAAAAGGGCTGGTGCTCGACGCGCTGCGTTCTTTGGCGGTTGAATAGAATAGGTATCAGAGGTCGGGAATCAGGGATCAGAAATTTTGCCTCACGTGGAGGCGCGGAAAACGCCTTCCTCTTCAAGGGGAAGGTTGGGATGGGGATGGGGTTACGTGGATTCTGCGGCTTCGCGCAGAGATAAAAAAGGCCAGCGATTGCTGGCCTTTTCGTTACGGCATCAAAGCACTTATTTCAGATTGTTCGAGATCAACTTGGTCATTTCGAACATCGACACTTTGCTCTTTCCGCCAAAAACGCCTTTCAGTTTCTCATCGGCGTTAATCATCCGTCTGTTGACGGCGTCTTGCAGTTTGTTCTTCTTGATGTAATCCCAAACCTTTTTGGTGACTTCCGTGCGCGGCAGCGGAGCCGCACCAACAACAGCGGCCAGCGCGGCCGACGGGGTCAACGGGCGCATGAACGCCGGGTTGGGTTTACGCTTGGTCGCAGGTTTCTTGGCGGCTTTTTTGACAGCCTTTTTGGCAACTTTCTTGACCGCTTTCTTGGCGACTTTTTTGACAGCCTTTTTGGCAACTTTCTTGACCGTTTTCTTCGCGACTTTCTTCGCGACGGCTTTCTTGACGACTTTCTTCGCGGCCTTCTTTACAGCCGCTTTTTTGACGACTTTTTTCGCAGCGGCTTTTTTGACAACTTTCTTCGCTGCAACTTTCTTGACCGCTTTTTTGGCGGCTGACTTCTTGGTGGTTTTCTTGGCTTTAGCCATGAGCTTTCCTTCCTCTTTAGTCGATAAACCGATCATTCTGAGACGGCCCCTCCTGTCTACGGGTTTTTTCCATCTCATCGCGGCGACTATACCGCATTTTCAAGAGAAAAAAGCAGTCAACAACGGATTTTTCATAGGGGACACACATAGTGTTGCAAGAAAGAGAAAAAACGAAGCGTTCTTATAGGTGAAAAATACGGTTTTCGGAGAGGCGTAACTCGCCACGAAAATCGTTTTCCCTCCTCATGGCGAGACCTGCAAAGGCATGCGATAGAGGCTTCCACGAGGAGAAAAAAGGGATTGGGTGGCAGTACGGGTATGTGTTTTTACCCGTTTACCCGTCCCCGAAACCTGTCGTTCCGGTATTAGCGCCTTGCCAGTTCCAGCGTTTTTTCCAGCTCTTGTGCCGCCACTTCGCGCGAAAAATGGGACTCAATGTTGGCGCGCCCCGCAGATGACAGTTGGCGCCACAGCGTTTCATCCCGGTAAACACGGGCAATCGCTTCGGCGAACGCGCGGGCGTCATCGGCGATCAGCGCGTCGTGGCCGTCGGTTAAATGCATGCCTTCGGCGGCCATTGGCGTAACGACGACCGGCACGCCGTAACTCATCGCCTGATTGACCTTGCCCTTGACACCGGCGCCGTAGCGCAGCGGCGCAATCGACACGCGCGTTTCGGTGAAATACGGCTCGATATTCTCAATATAGCCGGTAACGGCGACATCGTCCGACGCCAGCGCCTTCACCGACGCAGGCAAATCGCCGCCGATAATGGTGGTCACAACGCCGGGCAAAAGCTCTCGCACATGCGGCAATACCTCGTTCCCGTACCACAGCATCGCATCGACGTTGGGTGGGTGACGGAAGCTGCCGATGAACAGCAAGCCGGCGCGTTCGTCGAACGGGCGACCGGCAGGTTTCGGTTCGTGGATGTTGGACAGCACGGCGATCTTCGCGCCCGACACCAGCGACGCCAGCAGTGTTTGTTCGACCGACGACACCACCCAGGCGCGGTCGGCGGCATGGATCAACCGCAGTTCCTGTTTTCTTTGGGCCTCTGCCTGAGCGCGAGCCGTCGCGCTGTTCAACACTTCGGCTTCCCGTTCGGCACGCAGGAAATGCAGGTCAACCGTGTCGTAGATCACGAACGCCTGCGGCGCCCACTTGCGTGCCGCCGCCAGCCATTGCGCCGCCACTTCGAGACGCGACAGCACAATCACGTCGTATTCGCTGCCGCGCTCCTGCAAAAACGCTTCCATCGCGTTGAAATACGGCAGGTGCAGCACTTCAATGCCGTCCGCCTGTAATTGCCCGACGTAGGGAGCGCGGTATTCGAGCGAACTGGCGGCAAACGTAACCTTGCAGCCCGGCCGCGCAAGCAAATGCAGGATGTGCCACATGCGCAGCGATCCTGAATCGCGGTCGGGCGTCAACATACAAGCATCGAGTACCAGAATACGGAGGTGAACAGCCCGTTCCGCCGCGCGGCGGATATCACCGTAACGTTCGGGATGCCGCGCCAGCACAGCGTGCCACTTGTCGAGGAACGCCGCCTGATTGATGACCTGATAGCGTTTGACACCCTGTGTTTCATCGGTACCCGACGTCTGCCCCTCGAAGTGAATCACCCGCGCCAGCGGTTGATAAAGCACCCGTTTTCCGGCAGCGCGCACCTGGAAAGCAAGATCGGTATCTTCGTAGTAAGCAGGCGCAAAACGCTCATCAAAACCGCCCAGTTGTTGCCACAGCGCCCGGGAAAGCGCAATACAGGCGCCCGAACAGTAATCGACATCGCGCCGGTAGTGAAACGCCGGATGGTTCGGCTCATCGTTACGGCCATAATTCCAGGCCGACCCATCGCGGAAAACGATGCCCCCCGCTTCCTGCAAGCGACCATCGGGATAACACAACTGCGCGCCAACCATTCCGGCGCCGGGGACTTGGTTGAGGGTGTCGACCAGTGCGGTCAACCAACCATCGGTGACCAACGTATCGTTATTGAGAAAAACAAGTGTCTCGCCGCGCGCCTCTTTCGCGCCGGCATTGCAATTCCTGAGAAAACCGAGGTTGTGCGGCTGACGGATAAAACGTACGCCTTCGACCCCGATGAGTTGCGCCTGCAACGGCTCAGGCGAAGCGTCGTCAAGCACCAGCACTTCGTAAGCCACGCCATGCGTGTGCTCATGAACGCTCTTAATGCAACTGAACGTCGCCAACGGTTCGCCGAACGCAGCAATCAGGATTGATACCCGTGGCGTGGCCGATGCCGCAACCGTCAACGGCGTCACCCGGGTTTCCTGAACCACAGGCTCAAACGGCAGCATCTGGAACACGCGGCGGCAAAAAACTTTCTCATAGCTGCGTTTCACCAAAGCGCGTCCGCCAGCAGTCCGATAAATGGATATGGCAGTACGAACCATCCGCATGATGCGCAACGCTCTTTGTCGCCACTTCTCTTTTTGTTCCAGCCAGGCGAGCCACCCGTCCGGCGGAGTCGGCGGCGGCGAGTCACGCAGCGCCTTCAGGCGGCGCTGCAACTGTGCTTTCGCCTCCTTGCGGCCACAACCGACACCGGCATGGTACAAATCGTACAGCGACATCGGGTCATCATCGTGTCCGCTCGCTGCCGGCTCCGGCCAAATGATGGCATCAACCATCACCTCCCGCGCCGGTCGCGGTTCCGACGGCAACGCCTCAAGATAACGCCGGCGGTACGTTTCCTCTGTGTCGCAAAACGTGGGTGCCGTCGAAATTTCAGGGGCGAATCGGCACAGTGCTGCGTTCCATTCTGCGACGCTGCTGTCCCACGGCAACAGCACGACGTTCAACGTTTCCCGCAAGCGTTCCGTCAACGCTCCCAACGCTGATGCCACAATCGGCATGCCGCTTAATTGCGCCGGGGTCAGCGCATAACAAAACGATTCGGGGACTTGCGCCGGAAAGAAAAACACATCTGGTTTTTCGGCGGCAAGCAGCGCCGGTAAATCAGCTTCGTCGTACTCGCCGCTCATCGACAACCGCGACAACGGCAATGACGGTAACGGTTGCGCCGTGGAGCCGAGAATCCGGAACGATAACGGCAACGCCCGCGCCTCGGCGTCGCGGGCACAGGCACAGACAAGATTAAAACCCTTTTCAGGCGACAACGCTCCGAGCACAGCCACGCGCAGCCGCGGCGGCGCCAATGTCAACGCTTCGGGGTGCGGCCAGATGAGCGGCGTGAACATCGGCAACCATTGGTGGATACGCTCGGCGATATCGCGCGACGGCGCGATAACACGGTCAGCACGGCGCAACACGTCGCCAAACAGCGTCCTCCATTCGGCATTCGTCGGCGGCCAAGCGCCATTCGAAATACCGTCGGTCATCAATAGCGTATCATCGTCCCGCGGTTCGCCGAGGAAGCGGCCGCAATGATCGGCGAGGTGGTACTGACGGCCCAACGCAAAATAATCGTGCAGCGTCACGTCGAGCGGCACCCCCAGCGCCTGCGGCAACATCAACACATCTTGCGGCAGCGCGTGAATATGGTGCAGATGGACGCGAACAATGCCTATCGCTTTGAGCGCCTCAACAAGCTGCGGCATTTCCTGCGGCAGCGCAAAGAGGCCGTCAAGACGAAGTCCCCCGTACTGCCAACCGACCCGAACCCGGTGTCCGAAAACGCCCGGCTTTTCCGGCGTCAAATGAACGATGTTGCAACGATCACCCAGAAGTCGCTCAAGGTCCCGGATATGGCGGGCGATACCGCCGCCCCAACCGTGATGAATAAAAAGCACAGGCCAGCGGTGAGACGCGGCAAGAGCGTTCAAGGCGACAAAGTGCGATGGCGCAACAGCAGTCATGACCAACAATAGGCGCTATCGCACCGTAGCCAGCGCGTTTCTCAGCGCGCCGATTGTTTTTGCATAATCGCCACCGGCAAAGACCGCGCTGCCCGCAACGAACGTATCCGCACCCGCTTGGGCGATGGCCGCAATGTTGTCCGCCTTCACGCCGCCATCGACTTCCAGAAGAATCTCGCGGCCCATGCGCTGTTGTGCCGCATCGATCCGTGCCCGCGCCTGCCGCAATTTATCAAGCGTATGTGGAATGAACGCCTGTCCACCGAAGCCGGGATTGACCGACATCAACAACACCAGATCAATCCGGTCGAGCGCCCAGTCAAGACAATCGAGCGGCGTCGCCGGATTCAGCGCCAGCCCCGGCTTACAGCCATGATCGCGGATCAGCGCAATCGTCCGATCTACATGCCGCGACGCCTCCGGGTGAAAACTGATATACGTCGCGCCCGCCTGAGCGAAGCCGCTGACCAGCGCATCGACCGGCTGCACCATCAGGTGCACGTCGATCGGCACCGTCGCATGCGGCTTGATCGCCTGACACACCAGCGGGCCAACCGTCAGATTCGGCACATAATGGTTATCCATTACATCGAAATGCACAAAGTCCGCGCCGGCGGCGATGACATTTCGCACTTCTTCACCCAAACGGGCAAAATCAGCAGAAAGAAGAGAAGGAGCGATCCGGTATTTCATAAAAACCCGTCAAAAATGTGTCGAATACGGTTGAAAAATGAAAAGCGCCACAGGCATGAGCCGATGCAGTGTTATCTTCGCTTATACTTCGACGCGCGGCAATGGCTATCAGACAAAAAGGTGGGCTTGTGAAGCGTTTCTTGCGATTTTCTCGGCGGTTTTTTCGGCGATTTTTCCTATTCCGGCGATTTTTCCTGTATGCGGTAAGCGCCTTCATGTTGGCCGGCTGTGTGACACCGCCGGCGTCCGAAGCGCCGCCGCAGTTGCGCTACCAGCCCTTCGCCTGGTCGGCGGTGCCGGGATGGTCGCAAGACGCGCTGGCCGAAGCATGGCCGGCTTGGCAGATGAGTTGCCGTGCCTTGCTCAAGAAAGAAGCCGGACGCGCCGTCTGGACAACGCCATGCCAAGCAGCCGAGACCATCGACCCAAGCCAGCCGAACGCCGTCCGCACCTTTTTTGAAACTCATTTTCAGGCTTGGCAAATCGTCATCGACAACGCTGAAGGCATTGCCGGTAATACGACTGATCGCGGGCTGATCACCGGTTATTACGAGCCATTGCTCGCCGGAAATCGCCTATCGGACGCGCGTTACCGTTATCCGTTGTACGCCCGCCCCAACGATTTATTGACGATCGAACTGGCCTCGCTCTACCCCGAACTGGAAGGCAAGCGCGTGCGTGGCCGACTGGTCGGCAACAAAGTGCTGCCGTACTTCTCCCGCGCCGAGATTGATCGCGGCAACTCTACTTTCAAAGCGACGCCCCTGTTCTACGTCGATGACGCGATGGACGCGTTTTTCCTGCACATCCAGGGCTCGGGGCGTTTGCAATTGCCCGATGGCCATGTTGTCCGTCTTGGCTACGCCGATCAAAACGGCCATCCTTACCGCGCCATCGGCGGCATTCTCGCGCAACGCGGCGACATCGCGCGGGAAAATTTGTCCATGCAAACAATCAAAGCCTGGGGACGAGCGCACCCCGGCGCGTTGCCCGCCCTGCTCGACGAAAATCCGAGCTACGTTTTCTTTCGTGAAGTGCCACCGCCAGAGCCTGGTTCTCTCGACGCTCGGATCGACGGCCCTATCGGCGCGTTGGGTGTACCGTTGTTGGCGCAACGCGCCATCGCCATCGACAACCGCCAACTGCCGCTCGGCGCGCCTTTTTTCCTCGAAGCTGTCGATCCCGACAGCCGTGCGGCGTTGCGACGGCTAACGATGGCGCAAGACACCGGCGGCGCCATTCGCGGCGCCATTCGCGCCGACTTTTTTTGCGGCACCGGCAAAGAAGCGGGCGAACGCGCCGGCAAGATGCGCGAGACGGGAAGGCTGTGGCTGCTGTGGCCGAAGGGACAGAAGCCAGAGATCAGGAGTCAAGTATCAGAAAAACCGTTTTAACCGCAAAGAACGCAAAAAATCTTTGTGTTCTTTGCGGTAAATGCTTTTGATTTTTTCCGTTCTGAAAATTACCATTGCCCGCGAATTCCGACCATGAATTGCCTGCCGCCGGTAGCGAAATCGGCGACATACTGGTAATCCTTGTTAAACACGTTATTGAGGCGAGCAAACCAAGTTAGTGTGGCAGTATCCGCGAATGTGGATTTCCATTCGGCAACGAGATTGATAACGCCGTAACCACC
>JAISPI010000163.1 GCA_031275075.1 Burkholderiales bacterium
CGTGAGGAAGGCATTATTCCGGCGCTGGAATCAGCGCATGCGATTGCTTATGCGATGAAGCTGGTAAAAACGGCGGAACAGCCGCAACTGCTGCTGGTCAACTTGTCCGGGCGCGGCGATAAAGACATCGAGCATGTGATGCCGTACATCCGGTTTTAGAAATCAGAAAGAAAGAAACAATGAAAACCACCCGCTATGAAACGATGTTTGCTCATTTGCAAGCGAAAAAGGAAGGCGCGTTCATTCCTTTTGTGGTGTTGGGCGATCCAGACGCCGAAACGTGTCTGTCGGTCATTGATACGCTGATCGAACATGGCGCCGATGCGCTGGAGTTGGGAATTCCGTTTTCGGACGCCGTTGCCGATGGACCGGTGATCCAGCAGGCGGGCTATCGCGCGCTTGAGGGTGGTGTGACGCCGACGCATTGTTGGCAGATGTTGAAACGCATCCGCGCCAAACATCCGGACGTTCCGATCGGGTTGCTGGTTTACGCCAACCTTGTTGTGCACCGTGATGTGAAGGCGTTTTATAAAGAAGCGGCGGAAGCCGATGTTGATTCCGTGCTGGTGGCCGATGTACCGATAGGAGCGTCAGCCTTATTCGTCGAGGCTGCGGATGAGACGGGGATCGCTCCGATTTTCATCGTGGCGCCTAACGCCGACGAAACCGTAATCCGCGAGATTGCGCGGCAGGGACGCGGTTATACCTATTTTCTCGGTCGTGCCGGGGTCACAGGTGCTGATCGAGAGATGCAAACGCTGTTGTCGTCACGCTTTGAAGCGTTGCAAGCGGCGGGGGCGGCTCCGGCCATCGTGGGTTTCGGCATCTCGACACCAGAGCACATTCGTGCTGCGCTTGCCGCCGGCGCTGCCGGTGTGATCGCCGGATCGGCGACGGTCTCCATCATCGAGCAGCATTTGGATGACAAAGCGGCTATGTGTGAAGCGCTGGCAACGTTCGTGCGTAAGATGAAGGCGGCGACACGGCGCTCCTAGAGCGTTTTTGTACAAATTACAGCCGTTTCCGGCACGCTATGGCCGCTTCCCGAATGACGGCAATCGCTTTGTCGCGCGGGAAACTTTTTCGGTAGGCAAGTGCGATGTGGCGGAAGGGGACGGGTTCGGTAAACGGAATCGAGACGACCAGATTGCTGTGGTATTTGGGAGCCAGCGCGTCGTGCGGAAGGACGGAGATACCGAGGCCGGAGGCGACCATATTACGGATGGTCTCCAGCGAATTGGTGCGCGGCATGTGATTGTCGGCATTGAGTTCGGGACAGGCTTCGAGCACTTGATCGCGGAAACAGTGGCCGATATTGAGCAAGATCGGGCTTTCGCCGGCAATTTCACGAGCGTCGATGCTCTTGCGGTTGACCCATTTGTGACCGTGCGGCACGATAACGTCAAACGGTTCTTCGTAAAGAAATTCGCTGACGATCCCGGGCGGTGAAAACGGTAATGCGATGATGGCGGCGTCAACGCGGCCAGTGCGCAGTGCGTCTTCGAGGTTTTCGGTGAGGTTTTCTTCGATATCGAGCGGCATGTCGGGAGCGAGATGAACCAACGCCGGAATCAGGTCGGGCAACAGATACGGCGCCACGGTAAAAATAACGCCGAGTTTCAACAATCCCTGCAATTGGTTTTTTCCGGTGTTGGCGATTTCTTTGATGCGCATTGATTCTTCGAGAACTTTTTGCGCTTGCTCAATGACGCGTTCGCCAACCGGCGTAGCGACGACTTCGTTTTTACCGCGCTCGAAAAGGATAACGCCTAATTCTTCTTCAAGTTTTTGAACGGCAACGGATAAAGCGGGCTGGCTGACGAAGCATTTGACTGCGGCGCGACCGAAACTTTTTTCGTGCGCAACAGCGACGACGTAGCGGAGTTCGTTCAAAGTCATGGCAGGTTTCCTCGGTGAGAATAGCGGTTATGGCGACGGCGCTTCGGTTTTCAGTGTTTGCAGGTAACAGGCAAAATCGGCGCCGACTTCGGAATGACGCAATCCGTAATCGACGGTAGCTTCCAGATAACCGAGTTTGTTACCGCAATCATAACGGCGGCCTTCGAAACGGTAGGCCTGCACCGGCGTATGTTGCATCCATCGGGCTATGCCGTCGGTCAACTGGATTTCGTTACCTTGACCTTGCGAAATGGCGGCGAGGTGCGTGAAGATGTCAGCGGTCAGAATGTAGCGGCCAACCACGGCCAACGTCGATGAAGTTGTTTCCGGCTTTGGTTTTTCAACAATGCGGGTGATACGGGCAAGACGCGCGTCGTCTTTCGACGGCGCAGCCGTTTCAACGATGCCGTAGCTTGCTGTATCGGCCGGAGGAACATCCATGACGCCGACCATGGCGTTGCCGACTTTCTTGGCGCGTTCAACCATTTGCTGCATCACAGGTACGGACGCGTCGATCAAATCGTCGGCAAGCAGGACGGCGAACGGTTCGTTGCCGATAACCGGCGCCGCACACAGAATAGCGTGTCCCAACCCCAACGCTTCGGTTTGCCGGATGTAGATACAGTTGATACCGGACGGCGTGGCGCTTTGCAGCGTATCGAGCAGTTCGGTTTTCTGACGTAATAAAAGCTCGGTTTCGAGTTCGTAGGCTTTGTCGAAATGGTCTTCGATCGCCCGTTTGTTGCGGCCCGTGATGAAGATCATGTCGGTGATGCCGGCGGCAGCGGCTTCCTCAACGGCGTATTGAATCAGCGGCTTGTCAACGATAGGCAACATTTCCTTGGGGCTGGCTTTGGTTGCCGGAAGAAAACGGCTGCCAAGACCGGCGACGGGGAAAACAGCTTTGGTGATTTTCATGGTGTCGTTTGTAAATTTGTTTTTTGCGGCGCTTCAATCATTTGCAATAGTGCCGCTTCGTCGAGAACAGGAATTTTCAATGCCTGTGCTTTGGTGAGGGTAGAGCCAGGCGCTTCACCCGCGAGCACATAGCCGGTTTTTTTTGAAACGCTGCCGATGACTTTTCCGCCAGCTTCAACGATTCGGCGAGTCGCATCATCGCGGGACATTGTTGGCAGCGTGCCAGTGAGTACGAATGTCAAACCCGCCAGCGGCCCAGAGATGGTTGCCGCTACAGTGACTGCCGGCCAATGGACGCCGACGGTACGCAGGGCGGCAATCACATCGCGGTTGCGCGGTTCAGAAAAAAAGGAGTGAATGCTGTCGGCCATCACATCGCCGATTTCCGGAACGGCAACGAGACTAATGCGGTCGGCGGCCATCAGGGTTTCCAGCGAACCGAAGTAGTGGGCAAGATCGCGCGCAGTTGCTTCGCCGACGTGGCGGATGCCGAGCGCGAAGATGAAGCGATCGAGCGTTGTGTCTTTGCTTTTTTCGAGCGCGGCGCACAGATTGTCGGCGCTTTTTTCGGCCATCCGGTCGAGGCTGGCGAAATCGTTTTGCGTCAGTCGATACAGATCGGCGGCGGATTGAACCATCGCTTTGTCGACCAGTTGCTCGACGATTTTATCGCCCAGCCCTTCAATATCCATTGCGCGCCGTCCGGCAAAATGCAGTAGCGCTTGCTTGCGTTGAGCCGGACAAAAAAGTTCTCCCGAACAATAGATATCAACCTCGCCTTCTTCGCGGGTTACAGCCGAACCGCAAACCGGACACTGGCGCGGCATCTCAAAAGCGCGCGCGTTTTCGGGACGGCGTTCGGTGACGACGGCGACGATCTCCGGGATGACATCACCGGCGCGACGCACGATGACCGTATCGCCGATTCGAACGTCTTTACGTTTGACTTCGTCCTCGTTGTGCAGCGTGGCGTTGGTCACGGTAGTACCACCCACGAAAACGGGTTCGAGTTTAGCCACTGGCGTAAGCCTTCCGGTACGTCCGACCTGGATGTCGATGTCGCGTACCACCGTCATCTGTTCTTCAGCAGGGTATTTGTGCGCGACCGCCCAACGCGGTTCGCGCGTGACGAAACCGAGCCGCTGCTGTAACGCGAGTGAATCGACTTTGTAAACAACGCCGTCGATATCGAACGGCAAGGTATCTCTTAGCGCCGCGATTTTTTGATGGAAGGCGACAAGCCCTTCGGAACCGATCACGTGTTGGCGGTGTTTATCTACCGGCAAACCGAAATGTTCAATCGCGTCGAGTACGCCAGCGTGTGTTTCCGGGAGCTTCCAATCAATGACTTCGCCAAGGCCGTAAGCGAAAAACGATAGTGGGCGCTTGGCCGTGATGTTTGAATCGAGTTGGCGCAAACTGCCCGCCGCCGAATTGCGCGGATTGACGAAAGTTTTTTCGCCCAAAGCACGTTGCCGATTGTTGAGTTTTTCAAAATCGGCACGACGCATGTAAACCTCGCCGCGGATTTCGATAATCCTGGGCGGAGGGTTGCTGCGGGTGTTCAACCGCAACGGAATGGCGCGGATAGTACGAATGTTTTGGGTAACATCTTCGCCGTTTTCACCATCGCCGCGCGTCGCGCCCTGAACGAAAACGCCCATTTCGTAACGCAGACTGATGGCAAGCCCGTCGAATTTGAGTTCGGCCAGGTACGCGATAGGCGGATCGTTGTTGGTGAGACCGAGTTCACGCCGTACCCGCGCATCGAACGTATGGGCGCCGCTTGCTTCAGTATCGGTTTCAGTGCGAATCGAAAGCATCGGCACCGTATGGCGCACCGCCGGAAATTCCGGTAGCGGTTGCCCACCGACCCGTTGAGTGGGTGAATCGGAGGTAATCAGTTCTGGGTATTGCGCTTCCAGTTGTTGCAATTCGCGGTAGAGTACATCGTATTCGGCATCGGAGATGGTCGGCGCGTCGAGCACATAATATTGATGGTCATAGGAGGCAATGGCATTACGCAATGCGACGACCCGAGCGACGTCGTCTTCCGACGCGATAGGGCTGGAAGAAAACTGAGAGGAAAACAGTGTGCCTTGCACCGTAACGTTCCTGAAAAAACGCCGCGCGATAGGGAGGCAGGGTCAAGCTGCAGCGAATAAACGTAAAGCTCGCGGGCTGCCCGGGTCGATCCCGATGTCGCGCAATGCCTGCGTGGCTTTGGCAATTTCGGTACGGATCAAGGTCAATCCCTGTTCGTTGACCGGACGCTGGCGGTCATCGACAAGTTGCGCCGACAACGCTTGCGCCAACTGGTTTGCCAGCTTCAGCATTTCATCGAAACTCTGCTCGGGACGGCGCACTTGCGGTACGTCGAGCAGAATGACCGGATTTTGAATGGCCTTGCGCAGACTTTCTTCGGACAGCGCCGAACCTTCGTGGCTTTCGATCCGGAATACTTCATGGCCGTCCCGCAGATAGCGCAAAGCGCCTTTCTCAAGAACGAGCCCCAGTTTTTGCGATGCTTGCAGTAACTGCTGACCAAGCAATGGGCCGACCTTGCCGTGCAGCGTTAAACCGATTTGCAAATCGAGTTGGGCACAGGCTTTATCGAGCGCCTTGGCGCGTTCAGCTTCAAGCACCACCTCGAACGGCGTATAACTGGCCGACAACAACGAAGCCACGCCTTCGACGTGTTTCTGGAAAGCATCGAGTTGCTCGGACGTTACCGCCTGAACGCGATCAGCGAGTTGCAGACAAAAGGCCAGCGAATGCACCGGCACCGGATTGACTTCATTGGACGGCGGTGCAGCTTTTTCGTCGGATGCGGAATTTCCCAGGAAGGCGAGGATGTCGGCAATATTTTGCAATAAAGTCCAGTTGGCGGC
>JAISPI010000090.1 GCA_031275075.1 Burkholderiales bacterium
GAAACAGACTTTGTGCTGACGTTTTCTCGGCAAACGACGGAACGCTTTGCCGAAATGGCGTCGCTGGTTACGTTCCCCGGCTCCCTTATCCCCTGTCAAACATTCGGCGGAATGTATCCTGCTGGTTTTTCCGCGCCATCACCAAAAAAATACGCTTCGGTTTGTTGCGCCAGCCAGCGCCGCGCTTCGGGGTCGGCCATGTTTAGGCGATGCTCGTTAATCAGCATGGTTTGCTGGCGCACCCATTGCTGCCACGCTTCTTTAGAGACATTTTTAAAAATTTGTTGCCCCAGTGTCCCCGGGTACGGCGGGAAATCCAGCCCTTCGGCTTCCTGTCCCAGCTTCACACAATGCACCAAACGCGCCATGCCATCACTCCTTGTTAAAGCATCCAGTATATACATTTCTGCGTAAACACGCTTTCCTTTCCTCTCCCGCAAGCGGGAGAGGAAAGACCCGCTTTACAAATCTTTCCAGTACACCTGCGAGTTGCGTTGATAGTTGTACAACGCCTTTTTTTCTTTCGGCAAACGCGAAATCGGCGCCGCACGGAAACCGCGTTCGACGAACCAGTGCGCTGTACGCGTCGTCAATACAAACAGTTCTTTCAACCCAATTTTACGCGCCCAGCCTTCGATATGCCGCAACAACGTCTCGCCATAGCCCTCGCGCTGGAACTCGGGATGCACGGCCAGCGCCGCCATTTCACCGATTTTCTCTTCGAGGAACGGCGATAATGCCGCGCAGCCGATGATCAGGTTGTCGTACTCGACGACGATGAAACGCTCGATCTCGGCTTCCAGCCGTTCGCGCGAACGGCGCACCAGAATACCTTGCGTTTCAAGGGGTTCGATCAGCGCCAAGATGCTGCCGATATCGTCGATGGTCGCCGTCCGAAAAATCGCCAGCGGCCGCGGCGCCAGCATCGTTCCGACCCCTTGCCGCGTAAAGAGTTCGAGCAGCAAAGAGCCGTCTTTGCGGCTCGACAAAAAGTGGGCACGCGGTACGCCACCGCGACAGGCGTACAAAGCCTGCGGCAAATACAGCTGGAGCAACGGCGACAGTTTGTCCGGCATCTTCATCAACTTTTCGGCATCGTCCACCGAAAGGCTGTCGAGAAGTTTGCGCCCTTTGCGGATACCGTCATCCTCGGACAGGAAAATCAGCTTCATCGCTTCCAGCGACACGGCGACTTTGGCGGCCACTTCTTCAATCGACAGATTGAAAATCTCGCCGGTCGGCGAATACCCAAGCGGCGAAATCAGCACAATATCGCCATCGTCGAGCCGTTGCTGAATCGCTTCGCGGTCGATGCGCCGCACCGCCCCGGTCAATAGCATATCGACACCGTCGATCACGCCCATCGGTTTTGCCGTCAGATAATTGCCGCTCGACACGCGGTTCCGCGCGCCCGCCATCGGAGAGTTGGCCAGCCCCAGCGACAGCAACGCTTCGATACGGCTACGGACTTGTCCCGCCGCCTCCAGCACGCAATCCATGGTTTCGGCGTCGGTAATGCGCATGCCTTCAAGAAAATGCGCCTCGATATTCTGTTGCGTCAAAATCGCGTCAATCTGCGGGCGCATCCCATGCACCACGACCAAACGCACGCCGAGGCTGTGCAATAAATTCAAATCGTGAACAATGCCGAGAAAAGCATCGTCAGCCACGACCTCGCCGCCCAGCGCGATGACGAACGTGTTGTCGCGGAACGCATAAATGTAGGGCGCGGCCGCGCGAATTCCCTGCACAAAAGTGCGCAATGCAGTCGGCGACGTGAGTTCAAGAGTGCTCATGGCGTTCCAGTAAGAGAAAAAAACATAGCGGCTCGCGCGTGCTTATGCGACTCACTATACGGAAGAATTATAGCGTTGCCCCCTCTTCCGGTTGACAGGTTTTAATAAAAACCGCGTATTCTGTCGGCCGCTTTGTCATCTTGACAACAGCCGCAATCTCTGCGGGGGCGGGATGCGTCAAAGGTCCGTTTCCGCGATAATCCGGGTATGAACCCCTCAACGAACACGATTCTCGATTCCCTGAACGCCGAGCAACACGCCGCCGTCACGCTGCCGCAAGGTTCGGCGTTGATCCTCGCCGGCGCAGGCAGTGGCAAAACACGGGTGTTGACCTCCCGCATCGCCTGGCTGCTGGCCAATGGTCAGGCATCGCCGATGTCGATACTCGCCGTGACCTTCACCAACAAGGCGGCGCGTGAAATGCTGACGCGATTGTCGGTGTTGACGCCGGTTCACACCCGCGGCATGTGGGTCGGTACTTTCCATGGCTTGTGCAACCGAATGCTGCGCGCCCACCATCGCGACGCCGGCCTGCCGGCGCTGTTTCAAATCATCGACACCGCCGACCAACTGGCGTTAATCAAGCGGCTTTACCGTGCTCACCAGATCGACGACGAACGTTTCCCGCCCAAAGCGTTGCAGTGGTTCATCCAGGGCGCCAAGGAAGAAGGATTACGCTCCAACGCCGTCGAGGCCAGTCACGACCA
This sequence comes from Burkholderiales bacterium, assembly GCA_031275075.1. GTDB lineage: Bacteria > Pseudomonadota > Gammaproteobacteria > Burkholderiales > Casimicrobiaceae > UBA931. Next base: position 2,504 of record JAISPI010000090.1, read on the forward strand.
CGCCCGTCGGATGGTCGAACATTACGCGCTTTACGAAGCGCAGTGTCAACGCGAAAACGTCGTCGATTTTGGCGAACTGCTGTTGCGCAGTTATGAGTTGCTGGAGACACGGCCGGCATTGCGCGACCATTACCGGCAACGCTTCACGCATTTGTTCGTCGATGAATTTCAAGACACCAACGTGCTGCAATACCGCTGGTTGCAACTGCTGACCGGGCCGGAGACATCGGTCTTCGCCGTCGGCGACGACGATCAGTCCATTTACGCTTTTCGCGGCGCCAACGTCGGCAACATGCAGCGCTTCGAGCGCGATTTTGCGAAGCCCGGACAGCCGGTGCGCATCGTCAAGCTCGAACAAAACTACCGCTCACATGGTCACATCCTCGATGCCGCCAACGCGCTGATCCGTCACAACAATGCGCGAATGGGCAAAAACTTATGGACTGAAGCGCCACATGGCGAACCGTTGTCGATGTTCGTCGCCGCCAGTGATTTCGAAGAAGCGCAATTCGTCGCCGATACCGTCAGAGAAGAGGCCGAACGAAGCGTGCCACTTTCCGACATTGCCGTGCTCTACCGCTCGAACGCCCAGTCACGCGCGCTCGAACACGCTTTTTTCTCGGCGGGCTTGCCCTATCGGGTTTATGGCGGCCTGCGTTTTTTCGAACGCGCCGAAATCAAACACGCGCTGGCGTACCTGCGGCTGATTGCCGCGCCCGATGACGACGGCGCTTTGTTGCGCGTTATCAATTTTCCGCCGCGCAGCATCGGCGCACGTACGCTGGAACAGTTGCAAGACAGCGCCCGCGCCCAAGGCGTTTCGCTGTGGCAAGCCGCCTGTTCGGGCGCGGTCAGTGGCAAGGCCGGCACGCATGTCGCCGCTTTCATCCATCTCATTGAAAAATGCCGCAGCGAAACCGCGTCGTTACCACTGCCGGAAACCGTCGAACAAATGCTCGAAACCTCTGGTCTCATCGCGCACTACAAACTTGAGCGTGAAAGCGAAGACCGTTTGCAAAACCTCGACGAATTGATCGCCGCCGCGCGTCAGTTCCTCAAAGAGCGCGATGGCGAGCAATCGCTGTCCAGCGATACCGGCGATGATGCGATCAACGGCAACAATCTCGCCATCCTTATCGCCTTCCTCACCCATGCCGCGCTGGAAGCTGGTGACACCCAAGCCGATGAAGGTCGTCCAGCGTTGCAACTGATGACCATGCACGCTGCCAAAGGGTTGGAGTTCCACACCGTTTTCATCACCGGCCTCGAAGACGGACTGTTTCCGCACGAAAACAGCTTGCAGGAAGCCAAGGGGCTCGAAGAAGAACGGCGGTTGATGTACGTTGCGATCACCCGTGCTCGCCGTCGCTTGTATCTAACCTACGCGCAAACCCGCCGCTTGCACGGCCAGTCCCGCTACAACCTGCCGTCGCGTTTTTTGAACGAGTTGCCCGCCGAACTGATGCAATGGTTGTCGCCGTCACCGTCTTACGAAACATCGACATCGTTCAAGCAAAATAAGCGCCCAACCTTTTACGACGACAACGAGCGCGACGCCTCCTCACAGACAACCGCTCGCAACCGTTCGCGCGCAGCAACCCCTTCCACACGCGGCACGAACACCGTGCCGCGCG
>JAISPI010000029.1 GCA_031275075.1 Burkholderiales bacterium
AAAAAATCTCCGAACAATTGTATGTGGCATCGCAACAGCAGAGCCAGGAAATCCGGGGATCGGCCAATACCGTGCTGAAAGTAGCGCAATCCATCGGCGAGGTCGCGCAATCGGCAACACAATCGGCAAAAGTGGCGCAGCAATCACTGGAAGCCGCCGGCAAGGGCGGCGAAGCGGTGCGCAGCCAGATCGGCAACATGAGCGATATTCGCTCCCAAATTCAGGAAACCGCCAAACGGATCAAACGTCTGGGTGAATCGTCACTGGAAATCGGCGAAATCGTGGGTCTGATCTCCGACATTACCGAACAAACCAACGTGTTGGCGCTGAACGCGGCGATTCAGGCCGCTGCTGCCGGTGAGGCCGGTCGCGGTTTCGCTGTGGTGGCGGAAGAAGTGCAACGGTTGGCGGAACGTTCGGGCGAAGCGACCAAACAGATTGAGGCGATCGTGAAAACCATTCAGGCCGACACGCAAGATGCGGTATCGGCGATGGAGCGTTCAACCTCCGGAGTAGTCGAAGGAACGCAGTTGTCCGAAGAAGCCGGTCGGGCGCTGGCGGAGATCGAGCGGGTGTCGAACACGCTGGCCGGACTGATTCAGGGCATTTCGCGGCAGACTCAGGCGCAAGCCACATCGGTGGAAGAGATGCGTGCCGGTATCGCCAGCATTCTGGCAACGACTGAGGACACCACGCAAGGCACCGAACAGACAACCGTCTCAATCGGCCAACTGGCGCAGGTGGCGGCGGAGTTGCGGGCAGCGGTATCCGGCTTCAAGATCGATTGAGGAGCACGTGTTCGGGTGACAGAAATAATCGTCGCACGGTATTGAGAAGAAGCAGAAAGTACTATAAGGAGTCCACCAGTGGCCACTGACATCAATTCTGAATTTGATATCGGCCCATTGTCTTGGGTGCAGGTCGAGATCGACCAGAGTCTCACCCGAGGGCTGGAATCGTTAGAAGCCTTCGACCCCGCTTCGGGGGACGATTCACCGTTACAGCGGGCACGGGCTCACTTCCGTCAGGCGGCCGGCGCTATTCACATGGTGGGACTGGATGCGTTGCAGGCTTATACCGATGAAATCGAACATCAACTGGTGCGGCTAAGCAACGCCTCAAAACCGGAAGCGGCAAACATTATCGTGCTCGTCGCTCGCGCCAGCCGCAAGTTGCAGGAGTTCCTGGCAGAGATTGTCCGCGGCGCATCACTGGTGCCGTTGAGTTTGTACGATGAATACGAAGCGATGCTGCGTTCGCGTGACGAAAAAATCATTCATCCTTCCGATTTGTTCTGTCCTGATTTGTCGATCTGGCGCGATGATGGCGGTCCGCAGCATGTTATTCCGCCGGCGCAGTTCCAGGCTTTTCTTATCAAAGAGCGGCGTTTATACCAACATGGATTGCTGGCTTGGCTGCGTGGCGACATCAAGGGCGCCGAAGCAATGCGCGGAGCAGCAAAAAACATTGAGCTGGCAGCGCCGCAACAAACCGTTCGTACGTTCTGGTGGACGGTAACGGCGTTATTTGATGCGGTACGGAAAGAGTCGATCGCCAACACACTCTTGCTGAAGCAACTACTGGCACGAATCGACCTGCAAACCCGACGGTTGATCGACGGCAGCGATAACGTAGCCGAAAGGTTGCGGCGGGAAACCTTGTATTTTCTGGCCATCAGCGAACCGGCCAGCAAACGTATCCGGCAAGTGCAAGAGCACTACCGGCTGAATGCACTGTTGCCGGCAGGTGAAACAGGCGACAGCCCCACGACCGGCACACTGACGGCGTTGCGGATAACGCGAGAGGCGCAAGGACTGGCGGCGGAAGCCAAGAATATCTGGCAGCGTTTGATGGTGGGACAGATCGACCAGTACCCGGAATTACGCAATGCTTTGCAGACGCTGCACGACAAAGCCGCCATGTCGGTATACCCTGAAATGCAATCGCTGTTCGCGGGTTTGCTCAAAGGCTGCGATGCGCTAACGGTAGGAGGCACCCCCGAGCCGGTAGCGATGGAATATGCGACGGCGCTGTTGTTTGCCGAAGACGTTTTTGCGCAGCAAGGAGCGCCGATCGCCGGCCTGTCGGAAAACGTCCGGGCGATACAGGCACGGATAACGGCTGTGTTGTCCAACCGCCCATTGCCCGCGTTGGATATGTCGGCGCTGGCGGCACTGTCAGAACGCGCACAAAACCGTCTGCTGTTGGCGCAAGTGTCGCAAGACATTCAAGCCAACTTGCGGCACATGGAGCAAGAGCTTGACGCTTTCTTCCGCGACAACAGCAAGCATGCCGGTCTGAAAAGACTGGCTCGGGATGGCCGGGAAATCAGCGGAGCATTTCGCATTTTGGGGCTGGACAATGCCGATCATTTGTTGTCGGCATGCATGGAACAGATCGCTCATTACGCTTCGGCCACAACAATTCCTGAGTTTAAAGACTTTGAATTGCTGGCAGAGTCATTGTCGGCGCTGGGCTTTTATATCGAAGCGCTTGAACAACAGCGCTCACAACGCGAAGAATTGATCTTGCCGTTGCTGGAGCGACAGCAGGAAAGGCTACAGCCTCATTTGAGAAAGACGGTGGCCGCACCAGCCGCGGCGAATGTTGATGCAATACAGAAAATTGCATCTGAAGTAAAAAAAATTCCCGCAAAAAAAATTGAAACAAAAGCCGCCCCGGCGCCATCAATTGAAGCCACTATTAAAAGAGACATTTCGCGATTGCAGGTATTGAGCCAACAATTGCGGAAAAACCCGCAGGCGGGTGTACTGCAGCGAGAAATCAAAAAGATCGTCTTAACGCTCGGTGATGACGCCAAACTGGTGAACGATACCGCTTTGGCCGATAAAATCAAAGGCGTCCGTGAACAAATGGCGGCAGGCGCTTTTACTGAAATTCCGTCACTGTTGTCGAAATTGATTGAAACTACGGCTGTTACGGCCGCGCCGTCGGCAGAAACACAGCGGTTGATGCTGGTGGATGCTGGCGAACTTGATGCCGAACTGCTCGATATTTATTTGCAGGAAGCGATTGAAGTGCTCGATGGTGTTCGTGAGCATCACAAGCAACTGGCTCAACATCCGCATGATCATGAGGCATTGCGTACCGTTCGTCGGGCATTTCACACGCTGAAGGGTTCGGGCCGAATGGTGGGGCTGACCGAGTTGGGTGAGCTGGCCTACGACGTTGAGAAAATTCACAACCGGTTGCTTGAAGAGGGTTATCCAGCAACGCCAACCGTGCTGACAATGATTGATGCAGCGGAGCGTGAGTTCCGTCAATGGGTGGAAACGCTGATCAAAGCCAAAACCGTCAGCCCGGATCCCTCAAAGCTTTACGCAACGATCGAGACAGTAGCGCATGAACTTAGTGCAGCGGCGCCGCTGTCGGCGCCGCCGGAAGCTGAAGAGATACAAAAAAAAACACTAATTCCCCCCCTTCCGGAAAACGCGGCCGAAATAGCGACGGACACAACTCCGGAAACGGTATTAGACGCCGCACCGGAAGCGGAAAAACCGGAAACCAGCTGGGATAAATGGGATCTCTCGCCGCCACTGTCTGAAGCCTCAACAACAGAGGAAGTTGAAGTTCCCGTTGCCCCTGTTGCCGCAGAAAAACCCGTTGCGCCGGCAAAGCCCGTCAAACTAACATCTGTCTCACAGAAAGATGACGACGATGTGGTTTCGTTCGAGCTTGATATATCATCGCTCAAGAAAATTTCCGGTGGTGAATCTCGTCAAGAAAAACCCATCGCGCCGGTAAAGCCTGTCGAAAAAACAACCGTCTCGCAACAAGACGACGATGATGTGGTTTCGCTTGAACTCGATATGTCGTCGCTCAAGAAAACTTCTGACAGCGAACTTCGTCAAGCAGAACCCATCGCGCCGGTAAAACCTGCCGAAGAAACGATAGCGCACACAGTGCAACAAGACGACGATGATGTGGTTTCGCTTGAGATCGATATGTCGTCATTCAAAAAAGCCCACGGCGACGAACCTCATCAAGCAAACCCCATCGCTGCTGCTGAACGACCCGACGGATCCGTTTCACTCGAGATCGGCTGGGCGGGTTTAAAAAATCGGCACGCGGACAAAAAGCCTTTTATTGTAACTCCCGCGTTAATTTCCGAAGAAGCGCCGCTCCCTCCAAGAATTGTCAAGCCTTCGTCAGCGATGCCCGAAGCAACGGTTGCTACTACGGTCACCGCAGAACCTTCCAGTGAAATAACAACTCCGACAATAAACAGAGAAGAAGTTAAAGTAGGTGAGATCGTACTGTCGAAGACGCTATTTGATCTGTTTACCCAAGAAAGCGAACAACACTGGTCCGCACTGAATCACGAACAGGATTTGATGCGGCTCGACGCTTCCTACATGCCGTCTTCAGCAATGGTTCGCGCCGCGCATACATTGGCTGGAGCACATCTGGCCGTCGGTTTCCCCGATGTGGCCAAGGTTGCCAAAGCGTTGGAGTTGCTGTTGCTCGCCGTCGGAGAATGCCGGAAGCAGGGGGGATCGGTAACGTCGAAAACGGTTCCGGTAATCGCGCGCGCGATTGCTGGTCTGCGATTGCTTATTGATCGGATCCGTCAACGGCAAGCGTTTGCTCCGGCTGAATTGCGGGAGGCCGAAGCCATCGAGATGGAAATCGGGGCTTTGCAAAATCAGATTTCGGCGACCTTGGCCAAGGCCGAAGCACCGCCCGCCGAAAAGCCGGCCACCATTGAGCAAACACCAGCGCCAGTACCAATGCCATCCCCGACACGGGTGTCGAGCGTAGAATTGCCGATGCCGTCGGCACCGTTGCAGCAAAAGCCGGTAGAAGAAAGCAGCGGCGATGCCAATGCCGATCTGTTATCACTGAACGATGAAATCGACGCGCAGCTTCTACCGCTCTTCCTCGAAGAAGGTGGCGAGCTGTATCAGCAGACCGGTAAGTTGTTGCGACAATTGCGACAGTCGCCTGAAAACAACGAACTTCAACTCGAGCTAAAACGTAATTTGCACACGTACAAAGGCAGTGCCCGAATGGTCGGCGCGATGCGCTTGGGCGAATTGGCGCATCGAATGGAAACGTATCTGGCCGAAGGCGCCGGCTCCGGTGAAGCGTATTTTGAAGAACTGGAAACCAACCTTGACCGGATCGGCTACGTTTTCGATCGCTTGCGCGCCGGTGACGTCAATGTAGCGTTTCCGTGGTTGACAGAGCACGACAAGGATAAAGAATCTGAAGAAAGCGTTTCGGTCACGACGGAGACGGCAGCAGCCCCCGCCGTATCATGGCAACTGACCGGAAAAACAATGGCAGCGCTGTCAGCATCTCCGGCCGTGCCGGTGCCCGAAGAAGGACAATTGCGTGTGTCGGCGGCAAAAGTTGACCGTCTGGTGAACGAGGCTGGCGAAATCATTATTGCCCGAACGCGCGCCGAAGGTGAGTTGCGCGGCTTGAAGAGCGATTTGTTGGAATTGACCAATAGCGTCATTCGTTTGCGTAGCCACGTTCGCGGGATTGAAATCGAAGCAGAGTCACAAATTCAGGCGCAATTGGAACAGATGCAAACCATCCAGGGAGACTTCGATCCGCTGGAGTTCGACCGCTATACACGGCTGCAAGAACTGACGCGCTCGATTGCCGAGGGTGTCAACGACGTATCGACCGTCCAACAGACGCTGCTAGCGCATCTGGACACGGCGAACGTTGCGTTGTTGTCACAGGCAAGGTTATCGCGCGATGTCCAGCAGGCGCTGTTCTCGGTGCGAACAGTGCCGTTTTCCAACGTGACGGAGCGGCTATACCGGATTCTGCGAACGTTGTCGAAAGAATTGCAGAAACGCGCCAACCTCGACATCAAGGGCGCGCATCATGGGCTGGATAGAGCGGTGCTGGAAAGGTTGGTGGGGCCGCTTGAGCATTTGTTGCGCAATTCGCTCGACCACGGTATCGAACCGCCGGAAGCGCGACGCGCCGCCGGAAAACCGGAAACCGGGGAAATCACCATTACCGTTCGTCAAGTCGGTAATGAAATCGTGATCGCGTTTTCTGACGACGGTGCTGGCCTCGACCCGAAAACACTTCAGAGAATCGCCGTCGAAAAAGGTCTTTTGGCCAAAGACGAAGTGGTCAGCGACGCCAAATTGTTCGAACTGATCCTGGAACCCGGCTTCACCACCTC